>NZ_CABSQF010000037.1:0-45933 GCF_902479695.1 uncultured Phyllobacterium sp.
GCAGCCGGTGACGACTGAAAGGGGAACGCGGGCTTTTTCGGCCCGCCTTTTTCATGCGAGGTGGTCCCGCCATATTGTCGCATATGTGTCGAATGCGGCATCGAGCGGCTGCACGTTTCCGGTCTTTGCCTGCAGGGGGATTGTCGCGCCCGCCAGAAGGGCCGCGCCAAGGCTGGTTCCGGTTGAACCAGGCAGGGCGGCCACGTCACGCCCTGTCAGGCTGCGCAGGGCAGACAGATACACCGCATTGCGGGCGAAGGGACCTTCGACAATCGTGGTGCCTGCCGCCCCGATCAGCCCGAGGCTGACATGGGTCATCAGCGCGGCATAGAGCGATGCGGCGGCGGTGCGTTCGGCCGTTGTCCGGGCCTCGCCGTTCGGCCATAAGGCCTCCCGGTGCGGAAAGGGACCCGTTCCCCTGACAAGACTGGGCAGCAGCATGATGTGATCGCGGATGACCCGGTCGAGCGTTGCGGTATCGGGCGCGGCGGCATTGCCGCCGGTCAAAAGGTCAAACTCCCGGCCGCCCATGAACCGGGCCGAGGGCACCGGCTTGCCATAGGCGTCGACATTGGCAAGCGTGTCACGCTCCTGATCGAGCTTGTCCAGATGCCCGCCCACGGCAAACAGCACAACCCACGTGCCCGTCGAGACGACGGAAAATGGCGAGCTGCGCGTCATCAGATGCGGCAGCAGCGATGCATTGGAATCGTGAATGCCGCAAAAGACCGGCACAGATTTCTTGACGCCTAGTTGATGCTGATGAGGGGGCAGCAAATCGCCGATATGATCGAAGGCTGGGCGGATCGGCGGCAGGAGCGGGCGCAGGTCCAGCGTGTCGACAAGGCTGGAATAATCACCCTTGCGCGGATTCCACAGATCCGTATGGCAACCGAGCGACGTCACTTCATTGACCGCAATGCCGGTCAGCCGCCACACCCAGTATTGCGCATAGGTCAGGATGGCTTTGACATCCCGGAACCGTTCGGGAAACTGCGTCTTCTGGTAATGGATTTGCGCGCCGACATTCAGTCCGCCGGCCAGATAGGGCGAAGCGGTCTCGGCAAAGTCAGGCCGCAGGTCCGCATAGGCGCGGCGCACCGCGTCGGGATAGCTGTGTTCATAGTCGATGACGGGCATGGCCAGGCCGTCGTCTCCGAGCAGGGCTGCCGCGGCGCCATGGGCGGTGACGGATATCGCGTCGAAACCGGGTGTTGCGGCGAGTTCCGTCAGGGAGGCCAGAAAAAAGGTCCAGAGTGCGTCGATATCGTAATGCGGATAGGGGCCGCCGGTGACCACGCGGTTGGGCGTGCTGCGTGCTGCAAGTTCCACGCCGCTCGCCGGGTCAACGACAACGACTTTGGCGTTGGTCTTGCCGACGTCGATGACAGCGATATGGCGCGGCTTGTTCATGTCAGCTCAAGCCATGTGAAACAGGCAGACCAGATCGGTCTGCACCGGCGAATTGTCCGGGTTCGTCACCATGATATCGGCCATGTGCGCCCACCATTTTTTCATCACGGGATGACCGGGAAGATCAGCCATCCCATGTTCCTTCGGGCGGGTCAGGACACCGAACAGCGTGTGGGTGTCACGATCAAGGTGGATCGAATAGTTCTGCACGCCCGCGTTGTGCAGGAGATCGGCAAGTTCCGGCCAGATGGCATCGTGCCGCCGGCGGTATTCCTCTTCCATGCCCGGAAGGAGCGTCATCTTGAACGCATAGGTTTCCCGGGTGCTCATGCGTGTTTCCTGTGCCTGAAGCGGCGGATGATGATCGGCAGGGTGATGGTGATGATCAAGAGCAGGCCGATGAAGATCGACATGACGATGCCGGGCACGTTGAGCAGCCCGAGGCCGAATGTCACCAGCCCCATGACAAAGGCGGCAATGACCACGCCGCCGATGGTTCCCGAGCCGCCGAGGATGGAGATGCCGCCGAGAACCACCATGGTGACGATTTCGAGTTCCCAGCCTTGCGCGATGGACGGCCGTGTCGAGCCGAGGCGTGACGTCAGGCAGACCGCGGCGATGCCCGACATCAGCCCGGTCATCAGGAACAGCGTGAACTTGATGCGCTCGACGCGGATGCCGGAGAAACGCGCGGCAAACTCGTTGTTGCCGATGGCATAGACGCGACGGCCGAAATTGGTCGCATGCAGGAGAATGGCAAAGAGAATAGCCAGGGCGGCGAACAGGGCGAATTCAAAGGAAATGACCCAGAAGACATAGCCCTGGCCGAAATAGGCGAAAGAGGCGGGATAGCCGCCATAGGCCTTGTCGCCGAGAACGATATAGGCGATGCCGCGAAACAGGCTCATCGTGCCGATGGTCACGACAATCGACGGCAGGCGCAGCCCGGCGACGAGAATGCCGTTGATCACGCCGCAGCCGACGCCGACCCCGAGGCCGATGGCAACAAGGCCTGGCGTGCCCACGCCCATCTGGGCCGCTGCGCCCATGGCCGTCGAGGCAAGCGCAATGATCGCCGCGACGGACAGGTCGATTTCACCGGCGATGATCAGGAGCGCCATGGCGAAGGCCACCATCGCCTTCTCGGTGAAGTTGAACGTGGCGTCGGACAGGTTCCATGCATTGAGGAAGTAGGGCGATGCAAAGGAGTTGGCGATGAAGATCAGGATCGCGACAACCAGCAGCAGCGCTTCCCAGCTGGCAAACAGCCGCGTTGCGGAGGTGCCGAGCCGGTCCGGGATATGACGTTTTTCGCTGACCACACTCATGCGATACCCTCGATTGTTTCCGATGCCCCACGGTCACGCAGGATGATGCGGCCGCGCCGCCGTTCCTGCCGCGCATTGAAGATCACGGCGGCGATGATCACGCCGCCCGAAATTGCCATTTGCGAGAACGGCGAAATGTTGATGACCGGCAGGGCATTCTTGATGACGCCGAGAAACAGCGAGCCCAGCACCGCGCCCGCCACCGAACCGATGCCGCCGAGGGTCGAGATGCCGCCGATGACGCAGGCGGCGACGCTGTCGAGTTCGAAGCCTGCGGCGATATCCACATAGGCCACCGCATAGCGCGATACCCAGAGGTAGCCGCAGAGCCCGGCAAGCGTGCCCGATATGACAAAGGCGAAAAAGCGCGTGCGCCCGACATCGATGCCCGCATAGACCGCTGCCGTCGGATTGCCGCCGGAGGCGTAGATCGCCCGGCCGAGGAAGGTGCGCGACATCACGATATAGATGACGGCGACGATAACGATGGCCGTCCAGCCGAGCACCGGCAGACCGAGGAAAAGCTGGCGCGGCGTCTGCAGGAAAGGCTCGGTCATCTGGTGGGCATTGACCCAGCCGCCACCGGACAAAACGAAGGCCATGCCGCGATAGATGGTGAGCGTGCCGAGCGTCACGACAATCGAGGGAATGCCGAGCTTCCACACGAACAGGCCGTTGATCGCCCCGAGGACCGCACCGATGCCAAGCGCGATGAGAACGATCGGTGCCAGCGGCAGGCCGGGATGCGCCGCGTTGAGCATTGCAACCGCCATGCCGGTAAAGGCCACATTGGCCGCGACGGAGAGGTCGATCGATTTCGTCAGGATGACGGTCATCTGCCCGAGGGCCAGAATGATCAGGATCGACGTGTCGTTGAAAATATTCGACAGGTTCGACGGGCTGGCAAAGCCGGGCGAGCGGGAAGAGAAAACGCCGAGCAGCACGGCGATGATCACCACCAGCAGCATTTCGCGAAATTTGAACAGTTGCTTGATCATTCCGATCCTCACGCGTTGCCCGTTGCGGCGCGAACCAGCGTCTCGGCGCTCATGTCGGCCCGCTCGAAGAGACCGGCGGACAGGCCTTCGCGCATCACCAGCACGCGGTCCGACATGCCAAGGATTTCCGGCAGTTCCGACGATACCATGATGATGCTGAGGCCTTCGCCGGCAAGTTCGCTGATGAAGGCGTGGACCGCTGCCTTCGAGCCGATGTCGATGCCCTTGGTCGGTTCATCCAGAATGAGGATTTTCGGTTGCGTGGCGAGCCACTTGCCGATGACGACCTTCTGCTGGTTGCCGCCGGAAAGCGTGCCGACCGGCACCGACAGTGCGGCGGCCCTCAGGTCGAAGCGTTCGGCGTATTTTCGCGCCAGCGCCAGTTCTTCGGCGGCGCGCAGGAAACCCGAACGGGATGTCCGTCCAAGCGACGGCAATGAAATGTTCTGGTAGATCGGCAGTTGCAACACGGCACCATGGCGGCCGCGCTCCTCCGGCACATAGACGATGCCCGCATGGATTGCATCGCCGGGCGAGCGGATCTGGATCTCTTTGCCGTCCAGTTCCAGCCTGCCGCCGGACGGCCGGGTCACGCCGAACAGGGACTGGCAGATTTCCGAGCGGCCGGCACCGACCAGCCCGTAGATGCCGAGGATTTCACCCTTCCGAAGGGCAAAGGAAATGTCGCGGAATTCGGTGGGATGGCTGTAGTTCTCGACTTTGAGCACCGTTTCGCCGAGCGGGATGTCGACTTTCGGAAAGGCGTGCTCGATGGAGCGGCCGACCATGAGGCGGACAATGTCGTTCTGGCTGATCTCAGCGAGAACCCCGCTGCCCACGGCCTTGCCGTCACGGAACACGGCATAATTGTCGGCGATCTCGTAGACCTCGTCGAACTTGTGGCTGATGAAGAGAATGGCCTTGCCCTGCGCCTTCAGCCGCTTGACGATCTGGAAGAGGTCGTCCACCTCCTTGCGCGACAGGGCGGCCGTCGGCTCGTCCATGATGACGATGCGCGCGTCGACCGACAGCGCGCGGGCAATGGCAACAAGATGGCGCTGGGCGATGGACAGGTCCTTCAGACGGGTGCGCGGATCGATATTGCTTTCGAGCGAATGGAGGAGGGCAAGCGCCCTGGCGTTGACGCCCTTCCAGTTGACCAGACCCAGCGATGTCTTCGGCGCATGGCCGATGAAAATATTCTCGGCGACCGAGAGCTCGTCAAACAACACCGTTTCCTGATGGATGGCGGTCACGCCGTGATCGATGGCATCCTGCGCGTTGCCGAAGGTGACGGGCTTGCCGTCGATATGGATCTCGCCTTCGTCGGACTGGTAGATGCCGGTCAGAATCTTGACGAGCGTGGATTTGCCCGCACCGTTCTCGCCGATGAGTGCCGTCACCTCGCCGGGAAACAGGGCGATGTTGACGTCATTCAGGGCTTTCACACCCGGAAAGGTCTTGGAGATGGCCCGCATTTCCAGAATGGGGGTTGCAAGGGGTGATTCAGCAAGGGCTGCGGTCATCATGGGCAATACCGAAGGGTTAAAAAATGCCCGGCAGAAGGCCTGCCGGGCTTTGCGGCGCGATTGCCGGATCAGAAAATCTTGGAGAACTGATCGATGTTCTTCGCGTCATAGACGAAGGGATCAGCCATGGCCGCCTCGCCATTGTCGCCGATCTTGATCTTGCCCATGCGGCCGGCACTGATGTCGCTGCCGGGTTTGCCGTCGGTATCACCCTTGACCAGGTGATAGGCGATCTGCGTCGCGGAGTAGCCGAGATCGATCGGATTCCAGATGGCGAATTCCTTGGTGGCGCCTGATTTGATGGCGCCGGCCATTTCCGAGGGTAGGCCGAGGCCAGTCACGTAAACCGTGCCGATCTTCTTGGCATCGGATACCGCCTGCGAGGCGGCCAATACGCCAACCGTGGTCGGTGCAACGATCACCTTCACATTCGGCTGCGAGGTCAGGAGGCCCTGCGCTTCGCGGTAGCTCTTGTCGGCGAGGTCATCGCCATAGACTGTCGTCACAAGATTGAGGCCGGGAAAGTTCGGCAGCTGCTTTTTCATCTCGGCAATCCAGGTGTTCTGGTTTGTCGATGTGGTCGTGGCCGAGAGGATGGCGAAGTCGCCCTTGCCATCAGGCAGATGGGCAGCGGCAAGCTGCAGGCACATCTTGCCGATCAGCTCGTTCGACGATGGGTTGAGGTGGACGATGCGGCCGTCCTTGGCCACGGCGGAATCCCACGAGATCACCTTGATGCCGCGCGCCATGGCTTTCTTCAGAGCCGGTACGACAGCGTCCGGGTCGTTGGCGGAAATGGCGATGGCATTGACGTTCTGCGCGATCAGCGCATTGATGACCTCGATCTGGCCTTCGGCCGTCGTCGATGTCGGTCCGGTATAGATGACTTCGACGCCGCCCAACTCCTTGGCGGCTTCCTGCGCGCCCTTGTTGGCTGCTTCAAAGAAGCCGTTGCCGAGTGATTTGGCGACGAGACCGATCTTGATCGTTTCCGCCTGTGCATGCGATGCGAGCATGGCAAGGGCCAAGGCCGATCCCAGTGCGAGTTTCTTCAACAGTTTCATTTCATCCTCCCTAGATTGAAATACGCCGCTTCGGCGCCTGGTTTTTATGCGATCGAAGCGGAATCCCTTGATTTGTCCTGAGCTCCCACCTTTGCGACGATGAGCTCGACCCCGGCATCCTCCACCATCTTCCGGTCGGCATCCGCAATGCCGTCATCGGTGATGATTGTCGCGACCCGCTGCAGCGGACACAGGATCAGGCTCGACCGGCGCTCGAACTTGCTGGAATCCACCAGCAGCACCAGTTCATCCGCCTGATTGATCAGCTTCTGCTCGCCCTGAATGATCAGCGGGTCCGATTCCATGGCACCGAACGGACCGACCCCGACGGCGCCCATGAACATGCGCTTGCCGTAGAAATTGCGGGTCACGTCATTGTCGAACGGCGAGAGGATCATGCTCTGCTCGCGATAGATCATGCCGCCGGGAATAATGACCGTGCTCTTGGAGTTCTTCACCAGATGTTCGGCAATGGCGAAGGAATTGGTCATGATCTGCAGGCGGCGGGTGGCGAGATAGTGCACCATCTGGAATGTCGTGGTGCCGCCGTTGAGAATGATGGCGTCGCCCTCGTTGCACAGGCCCACGGCTTCACGGGCAATCGCCCGCTTCTTGTCGATGTTCTCGGCTTCGGAGACGCGAAATGGCCGACCGGCAAGCGCCGTCTGCTGCGGCGGGTGAATGGCTTCCGCGCCGCCGCGCACCCGGCGCAGCTTGCCCTGGACATGCATGGAGGCAATGTCACGACGGATCGTTGCTTCCGACGCTTCCGTCAGTTCGGCAATGTCCTGAATGGTGATGAACGGCTTTTCCTGAACGGCACTCAGGATAATTCGTTGGCGCTCACGTTCGTGCATTTTTCCCTCCACTATCGCAAACATTGCGCAAATAACACGGTGCTGTCAATCAACTTCAGTCAAAATTATTCATACTGCACTGCACAATTGCAATTTTATGATTGAATTTGATCATTTGTGATTGACAGCAAATCACTCCCTGCTTCATAGCTAGAGAAAATTCACATGGCTGCGGCGTGTTGTCAGGCCATCAGATCGTCTTCGGGAGGCAAGCATGGCGAACAAGGTCCAACTTCTGGATAATCGTTGGGATGATCAAAAGGCTGCCGCGCTGGATGAGCCCGGCAAGCTGCTCTACCGCTCCAATCTGCTGGGTGCCGACAAGCGCATCACCAATTACGGCGGCGGCAACACCTCGGCGAAAGTGACGCAAACCGATCCGCTCACCGCTACGCCGGTGGAGGTGCTGTGGGTGAAGGGATCGGGCGGCGATGTCGGCACGATCAAGCTCGATGGTTTCGCCACGCTTTATATGGAAAAGCTGGAATCGCTGAAGTCCATCTACAAGGGTGTTGCGGACGAAGACCGCATGGTGGGTTTTCTTCCCCATTGCACCTTCAATCTCAACAGCCGCGCCGCATCGATCGATACGCCCCTGCACGGTTTCGTGCCGTTCAGGCATGTGGATCACATGCACCCCGATGCGATCATCGCCATTGCCGCCTCGAAGAACTCGCGCGCGCTGACAAAAGAGGTGTTTGGCGACGAAATCGGCTGGCTGCCCTGGCGCCGTCCGGGTTTTCAGCTCGGCCTCGATCTCGGTGCCTATGCGGCGGCGCATCCCAATTCAAAAGGTGTCGTGCTGGAAAGCCATGGCCTGTTCACATGGGCCGATGACGCCAAGGAATGCTACGAGCTGACGCTCGATATCATCAACAGGGCGATTGTCTGGTTCGACGCCAAGACGGCGGGCAAACCCGCATTCGGCGGGGAGGCAACGGCGAGCCTCGACGCGCCCGCACGCCGCGCCATCGCCGCACGGCTCATGCCGGAAATCCGCGGCAAGATCGGTGTAGCCGAACGCAAGCTCGGCCATTTCGACGATCAGCCGGCGGTGCTCGAATTCGTCAATTCCCGCGACCTGCATCCGCTGGCGGCACTCGGGACCAGCTGCCCCGATCATTTCCTGCGCACGAAAATTCGCCCGCTGGTGCTGGATGTCGATGCGGCCAATCCGGACGCCGCTGTCGAAGCGCTCGATGCGGCGCTGGAAGCCTACCGCACGGATTATGCCCGCTACTACACCGCCTGCAAGCATGCCAATTCACCTGCCATGCGCGATCCCAACCCGGTGATCTTCCTCATTCCCGGCGTCGGCATGCTGTCCTTTGCCAAGGACAAGGCAACGGCGCGCATTGCCGGGGAATTCTATGTCAACGCCATCAATGTGATGCGCGGCGCGTCGTCTGTCTCGGACTATCAGGGACTGCCGGAACAGGAGGCCTTCGATATCGAATACTGGCTGCTCGAGGAAGCCAAGCTGCAGCGCATGCCCAAGCCGAAATCCCTGGCGGGCCGGGTGGCTTTTGTCACGGGCGGCGCCGGCGGCATCGGCCGCGCCACGGCAGAACGGCTGCTCGGGCAGGGCGCCTGTGTCGTCCTTGCGGATATCGATGCGGAGGCCCTGAAGGCCGCCCATCAGGATTTTGCCGCGCGCTACAGCGCTGATGCGGTGCGCGGTGTGCAGCTCAATGTGACGGATGAAGCGGCGGTGATCGCCAGCTTCGCCGAAGCGTCGATTGAATTCGGTGGTATTGATATTCTCGTTTCCAATGCTGGCATCGCCTCGTCTGCCCCGATAGAGGTCACCGAGCTTGCCATGTGGAACCGCAACATGGACATTCTGGCGACCGGCTATTTCCTTGTATCGCGCGAAGCCTTCCGCCTGTTCCGGCGGCAGAAGATCGGCGGCAATGTTGTCTTCGTCGCATCGAAAAACGGTCTTGCCGCCTCGCCCAATGCCAGTGCCTATTGTGCCGCCAAGGCTGCGGAAATCCACCTCGCCCGCTGCCTCGCGCTGGAGGGGGCGGAAGCCGGTATCCGGGTCAACACCGTTAATCCGGATGCGGTGCTGCGCGGCTCGAAAATCTGGAACGGCGAATGGCGCGAACAGCGTGCCGCCTCATCCAACCTGCAGGTGGATGAGCTGGAAGAGCATTACCGCAAGCGGTCGCTGCTCAAGCTCAACGTGCTGCCGGAAGACATCGCCGAGGCGATCTATTTCCTTGCCTCCGACGCGTCCGCCAAATCGACGGGCAATATTATCAATGTCGACGCTGGCAACGTGCATAGCTTCACGCGATAAAGCAGTCCGGGGAGGACATCATGGCTGAACTGCAAATATCCGGCGATCTGATCGCGTCCGAAAACAATAAGCGCGGTGCTGCGCACAGCAGCGATTTCGAGGCGCTGGGCGCGCATCTTGCCCGCCGCAACATCGATATCGAGGCGATCACCGCCAAGGTGGCCGATTTCTTCGTCGCGGTTCCCTCATGGGGCGTCGGTACCGGCGGCACGCGCTTTGCCCGGTTTCCGGGGCAGGGCGAACCGCGCGGCATTTTCGACAAGCTCGATGACTGCGCGGTCATCCACCAGCTGAGCCGCGCGACGCCGACCGTCTCGCTGCACATCCCCTGGGACAAGGCTGATCCGCAGCAGCTCAAAGCCCATGCGCAGGCGCTCGGCCTAGGCTTCGACGCGATGAATTCCAACACCTTTTCCGATGCGCCGGATCAGGTGCATTCCTACAAATACGGCTCGCTCAGCCATGCGGATGCGGCGACGCGCAAGCAGGCCATCGCGCACAATATCGAGTGCATCGAAATCGGTAATGCCATCGGCTCGAAGGCCCTGACGGTATGGATCGGCGATGGATCGAATTTTCCCGGTCAGAGCCATTTTGCCCGGTCATTCGAGCGCTATCTCGACGCCATGGCACAGGTCTACAAGGCGCTGCCGGATGACTGGCGCATTTTCTCCGAACACAAGATGTTCGAGCCCGCCTTCTATTCGACCGTGGTGCAGGACTGGGGCAGCAATTATCTGATCGCCCAGACACTGGGGCCGAAAGCCTTCTGCCTGGTGGATCTCGGCCATCACGCGCCGAACACCAATATCGAGATGATCGTGTCGCGGCTGATCCAGTTCAAGAAACTGGGCGGCTTCCACTTCAACGATTCGAAATATGGCGATGACGATCTGGATGCGGGTTCCATCGATCCGTACCGGCTGTTCCTGGTTTTCAACGAGCTGGTCGATGCGGAGGAGCGCGGCGTCGAGAATTTCCATCCCGCGCATATGATCGATCAGTCGCACAATGTGACCGACCCGATTGAAAGCCTGATCTCCAGCGCCAATGAGATTCGCCGTGCTTATGCGCAGGCCCTGCTGGTCGACCGGGCGGCTCTGGATGGCTATCAGGACGGCAATGATGCGCTGATGGCATCGGATGCGCTGAAGCGCGCTTACCGGACGGATGTCGAGCCGATACTCGCCGAAGCCCGCCGCCGGGCAGGGGGCGCCATAGATCCCATCGCCGCCTACCGGGCCAGCGGCTACCGGCAAAAGGTCGGAAAAATCCGGCCGGCCAGTACGGGTGGCAGCGGCGGCATTATCTGAACGGATTACCGACCGGTTGCATGATCAAGGCAGCGCCCCTCGCGCTGCCTTTTCTTTTTTGTTTGACAGCGCCTGATACATTTGGTCTTATTCTACTATAAAACATTATATAACATAATAATAGAATAACAAAGGGAACTGTCATGAAATCACTGAAACTCGCACTCCTGTTGGGTTCGGCGCTGGTTGCCCTAAGCCCTGCGGCCTTTGCCCAGACCAAGGGCGGCGTCATCAATGTCGCGACCATCGGCGAGCCGCCGACACTTGACGCCATGGCATCGACGGCCGATCTGGTCGGCATTGTTTCCCAGCACATTTTCGAGACACTCTACACCTTTGATGAAAACTGGAACCCGACCCCGCTGCTGGCGGCAAGCCTGCCGGAGATTTCGGCGGATGGCAAAATCTACACGATCAAGCTGCGCACCGGCGTCAAGTTCCATGACGGCACCGACATGGATTCCGCCGATGTCGTCGCCTCGCTGAAGCGCTGGACCCAGATCGCCTCGCGCGGCAAGCAGGTTGCGCCTCTCATCATATCCATTGACGCGGTTGATGCCTCCACCGTCCGCATCACGCTCAATGCCCCGCATGCACCACTGCTGTCGCTGCTGGCGTTCAACAATGCCGCAGCAATCATCCTCCCAAGCGAAAAGCAGCAGAACCCGATGACCGACCCGGTCGGCACGGGCCCCTACAAGCTGAAGGAGCGCAAGGCGGACCAGTATATCCAGCTCGTCCGCTTCGACGGCTACAAGTCTCCGGAAGGGCGCGAGAATGGTTATGGCGGCGCCCGCCACCAGTATCTCGACGAAATCCGTTTCGTTCCTGTTCCCGATGCCAATACCCGGGTCGAAGGCGCGATTTCCGGCCAGTTCGACTATGCCGACAGTCTGCCTGTCGAGGCCTATGACCGCCTGAAGGGCCAGAAGGTCACCGAGCCGGTGCTGCTGAAGCCCTTCGGCTGGCCGGTCTTCGTGCTGAACACGGCGCAGGGCCTGACCAAGAGCCAGGATATGCGCCTGGCGATCCGTGCTGCGCTCAACGTGGAAGACATGCTGGCCGCCGCTTTCGGCAGCAAGGACTTCTATGCGCTGAATGGATCGTTCTATCCGGCATCCTATAGCTGGGCGAGCGATGCGGGCGTCAAGGATGGCTATAATATCGGTGATCCCGAAAAGGCGGCGACGCTTCTGAAGCAAGCCAATTACGACGGCAAGCCGGTGCGTATTCTCACCAGCCGCCAGTATGAGTTCCATTACAAGATGGCACAGGTCGCTGCCGAATATCTGAAGGCCGCCGGGATCAATGTCGATCTGCAGGTGGTCGACTGGGCAACGCTGACGCAGCGCCGTGCCGACCCGGCACTCTGGGATATTTATATCAGCCACAGCCCGTTCCTGCCGGAGCCTGCCTTGATCGGCGCCCTGTCGACCAGTGCGCCCGGTAATTGGGATACACCGGCCCGCAAGGTGGCGGTGGATGCCTTCAATGCCGAAACGGACCCGAAGAAGCGTATCGCGTTGTGGGCGGACGTTCAGAAGGTGATCTATGCGGAAGCGCCGATCATCAAGATCGGCGATTTCAACGCGCTGTCGGCCAAGTCGCCCAAGCTGGAGCACTTTACCCCGGCGCCCTGGCCCTATTTCTGGAACGTGTCGCTCAAGCAGTAATCTGAAGCGTTCGGGCGCGGGCGGCCGCAAGCCGCCTGCCGCCAGTCGCTTCGTATCGTAGCTCCCGCAGCAGGATCCAACCGGCCCATGCTCCGTTACATCTTCCAACGCTTTATCGGCATGATTGTCGTGATGTTTCTGGTGGTGACCATCGTGTTCATCATCGTCCGCGTCACGCCCGGCGATCCGGCGGCCGTCATGCTCGGACCGGAAGCAACCGCTGCCGATATCGCGCAGTTGCGGACAGCGCTCGGGCTCGACCGCTCCATCCTCGTCCAGTACGTCTATTTCATCGGCCAGTTACTGCAGGGTGATCTCGGACGGTCGATCTTTCTCGACCAGCCCGTGCTGACGGCATTGGCGCAGCGCGCCGAGCCGACATTTTTCCTCACGGTTTTCTCGATCCTCATCGCCAGTGCCATTGCGATCCCCATTGGTGTCTATGCCGCCTACCGGCGTGGATCGATCTTCGATCAGGCTGCAACGGCACTTGCCATGCTGGCCGCCAGCATTCCGAGTTTCTGGCTCGGCCTGATCCTGATGCAGGTGTTTGCCGTCCGCTTCGGCATCTTCCCGGTCTCGGGCTATGGCGGACCGGACACGACGCTGGGCGAGCGGCTGTATCATCTCGTTTTGCCGGCTTTTGCCCTGGGAATCGTTTCATCGGCGCTGATCATGCGGTTTACCCGCGCTTCGATGCTGGATGTGCTGGGCGATGACTACATCCGCACCGCCCGGGCCAAGGGTGTTGTCGAGCGCAGTGTCGTGCTCAAGCACGCATTCAAGAATGCGCTGATCCCGATCATCACCGTCGTTGGCCTGACAGCCGCCGTGCTCATCTCCGGTGCGGTGGTAACGGAGACGGTGTTCGGGTTGCCCGGTGTCGGCAATCTCGTCGTCTCGGCTGTGCTGCGCCGCGATTACCCCGTCATTCAGGGCGCGCTCCTCATCATCGCCGGGCTCTACGTCCTCATCAATTTCGCCATCGACATGCTTTACCTCGTCGTTGATCCAAGGGTGCGCTACTGATGACCGATATCGTTTCACCCGTTCCCGCCAGCGAGCGCCGCAAATTCCTGCGCGTTCTCCTGCGGCGCAAGACCGTCCTGTTCGGCCTGATCGTTCTGGCAATCTTCATCACGCTTGCCATTCTCGCGCCGCTCATCGCTCCTTACGCGCCGAACAAGCTGTCGATCGTCAACCGGCTGAAGCCGCCGAGCGCCCAATGGATTTTCGGCACGGATGAATTCGGGCGCGACGTGTTTTCGCGCACGATCTATTCCGCCCGGTTGTCGCTGCTGGTTGGTTTTGCCGTGGTGGTGCTCGCCTCGCTCATCGGCGTGACCCTCGGTATTCTCGCCGGTTTCTTTCACAAGCTGGATGCGCCGATCACCCGGCTGATCGATGCGATGATGGCATTCCCCGACATCCTGCTTGCCATTGCGCTGGTTGCGGCGCTCGGTCCGTCGTTGACGACGGTGATCATCGCGCTCAGCATCGTCTATGCGCCGCGGCTTGCCCGCGTGGTGCGGGCCTCGACACTGGTCATCCGCGAACTGCCCTACGTGGAAGCCGCCCATGCGCTTGGCATTTCGACGCCGCATATCCTGACGCGCCACATCCTGCGCAATCTTCTCTCGCCCATCCTCGTCCAGGGAACGTTCCTGTTTGCCCATGCCATGCTGGCGGAAGCCGGCCTGTCCTTCCTCGGGCTTGGCGTCAGCCCTGAAGTGCCGACCTGGGGCACGATGATTGCCGCAGGGCGGCAATATGTCGGTCAGGCCGACTGGATGACCCTGTTTCCCGGCATTGCCATCGTCCTCTCCGTTCTCTCCCTGCAGATGGTCGGCGATGGCTTCCGCGACCTCCTAGACCCCCGCCTCAGAAAGGATCTCTGATCATGCCCCCCCCCGCCGCAACCGACGGCCGTTTGCTGCTGACCAATGTCAAGCCGGTTGCCTTTGGCCCCAATACACCTTCCGGCACCATCGATATCTTGATCGGTGCGGACGGAAAAATCGCCGAATTCGGCCCCTCCCTGAACGTCGCCGGCGATGCCAGGCGCATTGACATGAAGGGCGCCTGGATCTCGCCCGGCTGGACCGACCTGCATGCCCATGTCTGGCATGGCGGAACCGATATCTCGGTTCGCCCGCAAATCTGCGGTGTCGAGCGCGGCGTGACGACCATCGTCGATGCGGGCTCGGCGGGTGAAGCGAATTTCCACGGCCTGCGCGAATATATCATCGAACCGGCAAAGGAGCGCATCAAGGCTTTCCTCAATCTCGGCTCGATTGGCCTTGTCGCCTGCAACCGCGTCAGCGAACTCAGCGATATCCGCTCCATCGATCTCGACCGCACGGTCGCCTGCGTCAACGAGAACCGCGACCACATTGTCGGCCTGAAGGTGCGTGCCAGCCATGTCATCACCGGCTCCTGGGGTGTGACTCCGGTCAAGGTCGGCAAGAAGGTGGCAAAAATTCTCAAGCTGCCGATGATGGTGCATGTGGGCGAACCGCCTGCGCTCTATGACGAAGTGCTGGAGATTCTGGGACCGGGCGATATCATAACCCATTGCTTCAACGGCAAGGTCGGCGCCAGCATCATCGAAGACGAGGATCTGTTCGAACTGGCGGAACGTTGCGCCGGTGAAGGCATCCGGCTCGATATCGGCCATGGCGGCGCGTCGTTCTCGTTCCGCGTGGCGGAAGTCGCCATCAGCCGCGGCCTGCTGCCTTTCTCCATCTCGACCGACATCCACCTGCACAGCCTGAATTATTCCGTGTGGGATCTGGGAACGACGATGTCGAAGCTGCTGAGCGTCGGCATGCCGTTCGACAAAGTTGTCGAGGCCGTGACGCTCTCGCCGGCATCCGCCATCGGCCTGCCGACCGACAATCTCCTCTCCGTCGGCAAGCCGGCCGAGTTCACCATCTTTGAACTGGTCGATTCAGATCTCAGCGTCATCGAT
This sequence comes from uncultured Phyllobacterium sp., assembly GCF_902479695.1. Taxonomy (NCBI): domain Bacteria; kingdom Pseudomonadati; phylum Pseudomonadota; class Alphaproteobacteria; order Hyphomicrobiales; family Phyllobacteriaceae; genus Phyllobacterium; species uncultured Phyllobacterium sp. The sequence continues at coordinate 15,452 of NZ_CABSQF010000037.1, forward strand.
TCGCTGGGCTATGAAGCGACGCTGCACAAACTGTTCGAACCGCGCATGGTGGTTCTGGGCACCGAAACCATCGCGGCGAGCCGCTATCAACCGGTGAAGCCTGAGCTGGTCAATCACCGCCATACCCATTCATACCGCTAAGGAGCTCGCGTGAATCCCTCATCCAGCCCGGCTGTCGACGCCGGCACATCTCCTTACACCAGGCTGAAGGCGCTGGGCATCGTGCTGCCGCCGGCACCGCGTCCGATTGCCAATTTCGTTACCCACATTCAGGAAGGCAACATGCTGTACCTCTCGGGCCAGGGCCCGCGCGAGGATGACGGCTTCATGCATACGGGCAAGGTGGGCGATAACGTCAGCGTCGAGGACGCCTACGCCCACGCCCGGCTGACCGGCATCAACCTGCTGGCGGTCCTGCATTCCGCCCTGGGCGATCTTGGCCGCGTCAAGCAGGTGGTCAAGCTGCTCGGCATGGTCAATGCCGTGCCTGACTTTGCCGATCATCCGCTGGTGATCAACGGATGCTCCGATCTGCTGATCGACGTGTTCGGCGATGCGGGACAGCATGCCCGCTCGGCCGTGGGCTTCGGCTCGCTGCCGGGCAACATCACCGTGGAGATCGAGGCGATCATCGCCTTGAGGGACTAGGATCAGGAATGACTGCGCCAGCCCATCACCGTTTCGATCCGTTCGGCAGATGCCTTGACCTCGGCCGTATAGCGCTCGGGGTCATCGGCAATCTTCTGCTCGGGCAGAACGATGGAGATGGTGGCAACGCAGGTGCCCTTGTCGTCGCATACGGGCGAGGCAACACAGGCAACGGCGTAGTCGGATTCGCCCGCCTGGATGGAAATGCGCGATTGCAGCGCCTCGGCAGCGGCTTTCGACAGCGCTGCCGGTTCGATGACGGCACGGCCGGTGGGCGAGGATTTGGCGCAGCGCTTGAACAGATCCAGCCGTTCGGCTTCGGGCAGATGGCCGACAAGCAGGCGGCCGGATGCGGTCCAGTTCAGCGGCACGCGCGTACCGACGCGCGACGTGACATGGAAATGGCCGGGACCATCGGCCATGGCCAGAACCATCATGTGATCGCCGTCGCGGCCGCAAACCTGCACCGTTTCACCCGATACGCGGCTGAGATTGTGCATTTCGTGGTTGGCGACGTCGAGAAAATCCAGCGAGCGGGCATAGGCGAGTCCGTAGTGGTAAAGCCGTGCACCCAGCCAGACGGAGCCGTCATTGTTGCGGGAGAGAAGGTTCTTCTCAACCAGATCGTCAATGATGACATAGACGGTGGACAGCGGCGCGCCGATGGCCTTGGCAATGCCGTAGACACCGGCCGGACTGCCGGTTTCGTAGAGATAGTCCAGGACCTGCAAGGCACGGTCGATGCCGCTGACGCGGGAACGGCGGCCCGTCGCTTCCGGTTGTTCGGTTGTCTCAAGACCGGGGGCAGCGCCCATGTCTGATGTCTTTGCGTCCACGTTCAGGCTCCTGGCAGGCTCGATTGATGTTCAAACAGTTTATTACATTATAATGGCATATATGCCTAGAAAATGGAATGTGTTGCAAGCGGCAACATTTCGAGGAGATTAGCATGACAGACTCTCACAACCCCGACGATATTCGCGAAACGCTCGGGTTGCGACCCGTTATCAACGTGTCCGGCACGATGACCTCGCTGGGAGCGTCGATCGTGGTTCCGCAAGCGGTCGCCGCCATGACAGCAATCCTGCCGCAGTTCGTCGAGGTCAACGACCTGCAGAAGAAGGCAAGCCCGGTGATTGCCCGGCTGACCGGCGGCGAGGCCGGTTTTGTCACGGCGTCCTGCTCCGCCGGCATCAGTCTTGCGGTGGCTGCGGCCATGACGGGGAACGATCTTGCCGCCATCGAGCGCTTGCCTGACACCACGGGCCTGAAGGACGAAGTCATCATCCAGATGGGCCATGTGGTCAGCTACGGCGCTCCGGTCGATCAGGGTATCCGGCTCGCCGGTGCCAAAGCCGTCCTGGTCGGTCAGGCAACATCCTGCTACCCCTATCATCTCGATGGGGCGATCAACGAGCGCACCGCCGCTGCCGTCTTTGTTGTCTCGCATCACACGGTTCAGTACGGCCTCGTTGCCCTGCAGAAGTTTGCCGAAGTCTGCCACGCCCGCGGCGTGCCTGTTATCGTCGATGCGGCGTCCGAATATGATCTGAAGATTTTCCTGGAGCAGGGGGCCGACATCGCGCTTTACTCCGCGCACAAGTTTCTCGGCGGCCCGACCGGCGGTATCGTCGCCGGTGCCAAGGATTTCGTCCGCAACACCTTCCTGCAGAACATGGGCATTGGTCGCGGCATGAAAGTGGGCAAGGAGAGCATCCTTGGAACCATCGCCGCACTCGAAGCCTGGGAAAAGCGCGACCATGCGGGTATCCGCGAGCGGGAAACCGGCTATCTCAACCTCTGGCAGCAGACGCTTGCGGGCAAGCCGGGCGTCACGGCAGTCATCGAGCCCGATCCGACACACAATCCGCTCGACCGCCTGCGCGTCACCATCGAACCGCAGGCCGCCCATATCTCCGCCTGGGATCTTGCCGATGCATTGGCACAGGGCGCGCGCCCGGTGATCGTCCGGGACCACGAGGTCGAACATGGCTACTTCTATATGGACCCGTGCAATCTGCATCCCGGCGAAGAAACCATTGTGGCCAGCCGTCTGACGGAAGAACTCGGCAAGGCGCGCGCGTCCAATGCGATCATCTCGACCCCGGTTGAAAACCGCTACGCACGGCGCATGGCCGGTCTCATGCGCTGGCCCGACTGACCGGCGCATCGCCATCTGCCAACGGAAAGGATTTGTACTCATGGACAATCGTCAGCCTTCCCATCCCGGCAACAGGGGCAATGCCCCTGCGCCGGTCCTGTCGGTCGCCAATCTGACGACATCCTTCCAGTCCGACGGCAAGTGGCGGCCGGTTGTGCGCAATGTCTCGTTCGACGTGGCGCCGGGGGAGACGGTGGCCATCGTCGGCGAATCCGGTTCGGGCAAGAGCGTGACATCGCTGTCCATCATGCGACTGTTGCAGAAGGACAAGAGCCGCATCGAAGGCCGCATCATGCTCGGCGGAAAGGACATTCTTGCGCTTCCCGAAAGCCAGATGCGGGCGGTGCGCGGCAATGATGTCGCCATGATCTTTCAGGAGCCGATGACTTCGCTCAATCCGCTGTTCACCGTGGGCCAGCAGATCAGCGAAGCCCTGCTCTGCCATTCTTCCATGTCGCGGGCGGAGGCCAAGGCCGAAACGATCCGGCTTCTGGAAAAGGTGCGTATTCCCGCGGCGAAATCGCGCTTCGACGAATATCCGCACCGCTTCTCCGGCGGCATGCGCCAGCGCGTGATGATTGCCATGGCGCTGGCCAGCAAGCCGAAGCTGCTGATTGCGGATGAGCCGACGACGGCGCTTGACGTGACGATCCAGGGGCAGATTCTTGATCTGATCAAGCTGCTGCAGGAAGAGGAGGGCACGTCCGTCCTCTTCATCACCCACGATATGGGCGTGGTCGCCGAGATCGCTGACCGCACCGTTGTCATGTATAATGGCGAAGCGGTGGAAACCGGCAGGACCGAGGACATCTTTGCCCGCCCGCAGCATCCCTATACCCGCTCGCTTCTTTCCGCTGTTCCCATTCTCGGCTCGATGAAGGGACACAAGCGTCCGTTGCGGTTTCCGGTGGTGGACCGGGCAACCGGCACGTCGGATGTGCCTGTCGAGGCCGCCGACACCGTCAAATCGCAGGTAAAGCCACTGCTCGAGGTGAAGAACCTCACCACGCGCTTCAATATTCACTCGGGGATGTTCGGACAACTGGAAGGCCGCGTGCATGCGGTGGAGAATCTGTCCTTCACCCTGCAGCCGGGCGAGACCCTGTCGCTCGTCGGCGAGTCCGGTTGCGGGAAGTCGACGACCGGACGCTCGATCATGCGTCTGGTGCAGCCGCTAAGCGGCGAGGTGCTGCTCAACGGGGAAGACGTGCTGACCATGGAGCCGAAGCGGCTGCGCGATATGCGCCGCACCATGCAGATGATCTTTCAAGACCCGTTCGCCAGTCTCAACCCGCGCATCACGGTCGGCGCTGCGATTGCCGAACCCTATCTCGAACACAAGCTGGGAACGCGCGCGCAGGCAAAAGAGCGTGTCGCCGATCTTCTGGAGCGGGTTGGGCTGACCGCGGATATGGCAAGCCGCTATCCGCATGAATTTTCCGGCGGTCAAAGGCAGCGCGTGTGCATTGCCCGCGCACTCGCACTCGATCCGAAACTGATTGTCGCCGATGAATCCGTCTCGGCGCTGGACGTGTCGATCAAGGCGCAGGTCATCAACCTTTTGCTCGATTTGCAGGCGAGCCTCAACCTCGCCTATCTCTTCATCTCGCACGATATCGCCGTGGTCGAACGGGTCAGCCATCGCATCGCGGTGATGTATCTCGGTGAAATCGTCGAGATCGGATCGCGCGAAGCCATCTTCGAGAACCCGCAGCATCCCTATACGCGCAAGCTCATTTCAGCCGTGCCCGTGCCCGATCCGGCGCGGCGCGGCATCAAGCGGCCAGTCTCCAATGACGAGATCAAGAGCCCGGTGCGCACGCCGGACTTCATTGTGCCTGTGCGGCAATACAATGAAGTCTCGGCGGGGCACCTGGTTCAGGTGCAGTAAGCCCTTACTTCGCTTTCTTGGAACCGATCAGTTCATCCCATTTGCGGAAGGCAATGACCATCTTGTCGGGCTTCAGTGGCAGTTCGATCGGGTTGTTGGCGATCAGCCCGGCATATTCCTCCCGGCCGAACTGCTTGATCACGTCCTGGCTGTGCTGCGGTGCCATGGACAGCGGCACGCTCTTCACCGCCGGACCCGGATAGAGATAGCCCTCGTCATAGGAATAGGCCTGCGCCTTGGGGGTGAGCAGGAAGGCCATCAGGTCGAGGACGACCGCCGCCTTGTCGTCGGCAATGCCCTTGGGCATGCACATGAAGAAGGCGTCGGAAACCCAGTGGAACCCCTTGAGGGTGCCGATCTTTGCCGTTTCGGGCACGATGCCGAGCGCGCGCGGATTGATGTCCCAGCCGGTGGTGCTGATGATGATATCGCGCGATCCTTCGCCGAATTCCTTCATCGTCGCGCCGGTTCCAGCCGGATAATAATCGATGTATTGGCCGAGATCGGCGAGATAAGCCCAGGTCTTGTCCCAGCCATTGACCGGATCCTGCGGGTCCTTGTCGCCGAGAATATAGGGCAGTCCCATCATGAAGGTGCGGCCGGGACCGGAATTGGTCGGGCGGGCATACATGAAACGGCCCGGATTTTCCTTGGCATAGGCCAGAAGTTCTTCCGCGCTGGTCGGGACCTTCTTGACCCGCTCCGGATCGTATTCGATCAGCGGGCCCGAGGGGTAATAGTTGACGACGACACCGTAGCCGTCGCCCTGCGCCTTGTGCAGGGCGAGCGCGGCGGGTTCGTAGTTTTCCTCGATCCCCGGAAACTTGTCGGCGAAATCCGGCAGGATTTTCAGCCATGTCTCATTGGCAAGCCCGGCCGCCAATCCGTCGCTGCCGGTCAGAACGATATCGATATCGACGCGGCCCGCGCTCTGCTGCGCCTTGAGCTTGCCGGCGAGCTCCGTCACCGGCGCCTTGGTGAAGATGATCCGCGATGCCCGTTCCGGATAGGTCTTGGCATATTCCTCGAATGCGGGCTGGATCAGCGCCAGCGCACCGCCCACGTCCATCACGGTGATGACAACCGGTGCCGCGGGCAGGGCGGGTGTCTTGGCCCAGGCGGGCATCGCGCCCGCCATTGCCGATGCGGTCATGCCACCGAGCAGTACTCGGCGGTTGATTCGAAACTGGTCATTTCCCATTTGCATTCCCCTTATTGTTCTTGGATGTTTCAGTTGCAGTGTCTGATCTCGTCGCCGATGCGGACGCTGCGGATGGCCATGCTGTCCGACCAGTCGATTTCCGCATGCGGCAGGGTGATGTTGCGGGCGCGCAGGGCTGGTGCCAGTGCAACCAGCAATCGCGTCGATGCCATTTCAACGGCCTGTTCGAAGGACGCGATGCCCCAACGGATAAGGTTGCGCACCCCGTCATCGAGACAAAGGGACGATCCGGCCAGCCCCGTCGTTCCGGGCAGGCGCACGGTACCGTCTGTGGTGCGCTCGATGCGCATGTCGGCGAAATCATAGATGCCTGCGGGAACGGCGGCTGCGGCGACGGCGTCGGTCACCAAAGCGCAGCGTTCGAAACCCTTGGCCCGCATCAGCGATTTCAGCGCCTTGGGTGGAAGATGAATACCATCGGCAATGAAGGTCGCCAGCAGCCGGTCTTCCCCGAGTTGCGCGAACAGCGGGTTGTCGAGCTTGGGCATGATCTGCGGCAGGCCGTTGCCGAGATGCGTCGACAGGGTCGCGCCGGCCAGCGCCGCGGCCTCGACCATGGCGAAATCCGCAGCGGAATGGCCGATTGAAACCAGAATATCCCGTGCCGCCATGGCCCGGATGAAATCGAGGCCGCCGGATATTTCCGGCGCGATGGTCACGAGAAGAATCGGCCGCTTGATCGCGTCTTGCAGACGCGTGACCAGGGCAGGATCAGCCGATGTCATGGCCTGTGCGGGATGGCACCCGGAGTAGCCCTGCGCCGGATTGAGAAACGGCCCCTCCAGATGATATCCCGGGCACATCAACGGGCCGAGACGGCTGGCGTTGACGCAGCGGTCGAGCGCGGCAAAGCGTGCTTCCAGTTCATCGGGATAGGCGGTGATGATCGTCGGCAGGCATGTGGTGACGCCCGTTGCCAGCATGGCCTCCAAGGCGTGGTCCAGCGCCTCGGGCGTCAGGCTGGCGGCGTTGAAATCCACCCCGGCAAACCCGTTGACCTGGATATCGACGAGGCCCGATGTGATCATGACAGTTTCGACGCCGAGTCCGGATCGAGCAGCAGGATTGTCTGCGGATGGGTCTGGACGATCGAGGCGGGATGACGTGGGTCGACCGGACCTTCCAGCGCATCCTTGACAGCCTGTGCCTTGCGTTCGTCCGGCACGGAAAGGATAATGAGGCGGCTCTTGAGGATTTGCCGGATGCTCATCGAGATGGCCTGCTCAGGCACGGCCTCCAGCGACGGGAACCAGCCTTCACCCATCTGCTGCTTGCGGCAGGCCTCGTCCAGCGTCACGACGATATAGGGCTCTTCCGTATCGAAATCGGCGGGCGGATCGTTGAAGGCCAGATGGCAGTTTTCGCCGATACCGGCAAAGCAGACATCGATATCGTGTTCGGCGATCACGGCGCTGAGCCGCTTTGCTTCGGCCTGCGGATTGCCCTCGGCATTGACCGGATGAAACGTTACATTGCCACCGAGCGGTGCAACGAACCGCTCCTGCAGATATTTGCGGAAGCTGGCGGGGTGGGTGATGTCCATGCCGACATATTCATCGAGATGGAACGCCGTAACCCGCGACCAGTCGATATCCTCCGCCGCAACGAGATTTTGCAGCAGTTCAAATTGGCTGGCGCCCGTTGCGACGATGATCGACGCCTTGCCCTTTTGCGCAATCGCCTGGCGGATCGCCGCCGCGCCAAGCGCAGCGCCGGTCGCGCCGAGGACCTGCTTGTCAGATAAAATACGCGTATCGACCATGGGCTTTACCAACCTTCTTGCATATGCTTTTCACCGTGGCCGCCATTGTAAGCATAGCTGTCCATGGCACTGCAAGGTATTTTAGAATAATATTATTCAAAAATAAGAATGAGGGCGTTTCCGTATGATTCTGACGATTGACGAGACACATTATGACGATGCCCACCAGCGTGACTGCGCCCGGGTCGTAGCGTTTGTCTCCGACGGCGGTCAGCATTCCCGCCCCGGCATTGCCGAAGCGCTCGACATGACCTCCACCACCACGTCAAAAGTGGTGGGGGACCTGATCGCCCGCGGCCTGCTGGTGGAGACGGCGGGCGAAAAAAGCGGTCGGGGCCGCCCCGCCGTCCGGATCGGCCTCAACACGCAGCGTTTCGCAGCAACAGTCATTCACGTGTCGAGCCGTTCCTTGCGCGGCACGCTGGTGGATTTCGGCGGCCGGACGCTGGAACGCCTCAGTCTCGATATGCGGGCCGACGCCGACTGCGGCCAGATGACGGCCGCCATGCAGGATCTGGTCACGCTTCTGGCGGACAAGTGTCCGGCGGGAATGCAGCACATCGGGACATCCGTGTCCGTATCCGGCGTCGTCGATGTCGAAAGCCGCACCTGGCTGCTCACCTCGCGCTGGCCGAAGATCCGTGATTTTGACCTGGCGGCGGCGCTGGCGCCGGTCACCCCGGAGGTACTCGTCTGCCGGCACCTCGATGCCGAACTCAATGCCCGCATGCTGCAGGACCCGGTTTACGGCACCGACAATACATTGCTGCTGCACTGGGGCTGGGGCATCGGCCTGGCCTATAGCGTGAATGGCGATCCGTTCATCCGTGCCGGCGGACCGTTTGGCGAAATCGGCCATTGGCGTTTCAACCTGCTGGAAGACCGCCCCTGCGGTTGCGGCAATCATGGCTGTCTTGAAACGGCGGCGTCGCTCTGGGCGCTGCTGCCCCGGATGCTCGAACAATGGCCGTCCCTGTCCGAGAACGAGGAAGTGCTGGCCGGGCAAATGGCCCGGCGGCCCCTGCTCGACATGGAAGATATGCGCACCGGGGTCGACCTCATGGCGCGATCCCTCGCCAATGTCTGCCGCCTGCTTTTTCCCAAGCGGGTTATCGTGACCGGGCCGTTCATTGCCAATGCGGAGGTCTGGCAGGCGTTCGAACAGGCCTTTCAGGCGGAAGGCCTGATCGGAACGCTGGAACTGCCGGTCCTGATCGCGGACAAGTCAAGCGAGGAGTTCGCCATTCTCGGTGCCGTCCGGCCGCTGTTCAATCTGGGGCTTGAGACATTCATCCGATCGTGAGATGACACAGCCTGCGAATATCCGATTGCACCAACGCCACGGCCCCGCCGGAAGAACACAGCAGGACACCATACGGATCATGACCCAGCAATTCATCGATCACCTCACGAGCGAGCTGAAAGGCTTGAAGGAGTCCGGGCTTTACAAGTCCGAACGTGTCATCACCTCCAAACAGGCCGGGCAAATCGAGGTCTCCGGCGGTGCCAGGGTCCTGAATTTCTGCGCCAACAATTATCTCGGTCTTGCCGACAATGCAGAGCTGGCGGAAGCCGGAAAAACCGCACTCGACCGTTACGGCTATGGCATGGCTTCGGTCCGTTTCATCTGCGGCACGCAGGAAGAGCATAAGCAGCTTGAGTCGCGCATCTCCAGCTTCCTCGGGCTGGAAGACACGATCCTCTATTCCAGCTGCTTCGATGCCAATGGCGGCCTGTTCGAGACCCTTTTGGGTGAAGAGGATGCGATCATTTCCGATGCGCTGAACCATGCCTCGATCATTGACGGCGTGCGCCTGTCGAAGGCAAAGCGCTTCCGCTATGCCAACAACGATATGGCGGCGCTGGAAGAAGAACTGAAGAAAGCCGAAGGCAGCCGGTTCAAGCTGATCGCCACCGACGGCGTCTTTTCCATGGACGGCATTATCGCCAATCTCGGTGGCGTCTGTGATCTCGCCGAAAAATACGGCGCCATGGTCATGGTCGACGACAGCCATGCGGTCGGCTTTGTCGGCAGGCATGGCCGTGGTTCCGCCGAGCATTGCGGCGTCGAAGGCCGGGTTGATATCATCACCGGCACGCTGGGCAAGGCGCTGGGCGGCGCATCGGGCGGCTACACCTCCGGGAAGGCCGAAGTGATCGACTGGCTGCGCCAGCGGTCGCGGCCCTATCTGTTCTCCAACACGCTGGCGCCGGTCATCGCGGCAGCCTCGCTGAAGGTCTTCGACCTGATCGACCGGGGTGCCGGCCTGCGGGCGCGCCTCAGCGCCAATGCCGCGCATTTCCGCAAGGATATGAGCAAGCTTGGCTTCACGCTTGCCGGTGCCGATCATCCGATCATCCCGGTCATGCTGGGCGACGCATCGCTGGCGCAGGAAATGGCGGCGCGCATGCTGGACAAGGGCGTCTACGTCATCGGTTTTGCCTTCCCGGTCGTGCCGAAAGGCCAGGCGCGCATCCGCACCCAAATGTCTGCTGCCCACACCACGGAAGATGTCGCCCGCGCTATAGACGTCTTTGCCGAAGTCGGGCGTGATCTCGGCATCACCAAATAGGAAAAACACCATGTCGAACATGATGAAGGCACTGGTAAAGGCCAAGGCGGAACCCGGCATCTGGATGGAACATGTTCCCGTGCCGGAGCCGGGTCCCAACGATGTGCTGATCCGCGTGAAGAAATCCGCGATCTGCGGCACCGACGTTCACATCTACAATTGGGATCAGTGGGCGCAGGCGACGATTCCCGTGCCGATGGTTGTCGGGCATGAGTTCTGCGGCGAGATTGCCGATATCGGCTCGGCGGTCACCAAATACAAGGTCGGACAGCGGGTTTCCGGCGAGGGGCATATTGTCTGCGGCACCTGCCGCAACTGCCGGGCGGGCAGGGGGCATCTCTGCCGCAACACGCTGGGCGTCGGTGTGCATCGTCCCGGCTCGTTCGGCGAATATGTGTGCATTCCGGAATACAATGTCGTGCCGATTCCCGACGATATTTCCGACGAGATCGCCGCGATTTTCGATCCGTTCGGCAATGCGGTTCACACCGCGCTGAGTTTCGATCTGGTGGGCGAGGACGTGCTGGTCACGGGCGCCGGGCCCATCGGCATCATGGGCGCGCTGGTTGCCAAGCGCTCGGGCGCCCGCAAGGTCGTCATCACCGACATCAACCCGTCCCGCCTGGCGCTTGCCAAGCAGCTGGGCATCGATCACGTGGTCGATGCGTCGAAGGAAAACCTTGCAGATGTCATGCGCCAGATCGGCATGACGGAAGGTTTTGACGTCGGCCTCGAAATGTCCGGCGCCGCGCCGGCCTTCCGCGACATGATCGACAAGATGAACAATGGCGGCAAGATTGCCATTCTCGGCATTGCGCCGACCGGCTTCGAGATCGACTGGAACAAGGTCATTTTCAAGATGCTCAACCTGAAGGGCATTTACGGTCGGGAAATGTTCGAGACCTGGTACAAGATGATTGCCTTCGTGCAAGGGGGGCTCGATCTGAGCCAGATCATCACCCATCGGCTGCCGATCGATGATTTCCAGGCGGGCTTCGACGCCATGCGCTCGGGAAGCTCGGGCAAGGTTGTTCTGAGCTGGCACTGAAATACGTGCCCTGTTTCGCAATGACGCTATTTCATGGCGTCATGATCGGCGCGGACATGCGCCGATACATGTAGTTCATGGTGCATCCGGAGGTTTTTTGCCCATGACCAAGATGCTTGCCATTGTCCGCAGTCCTGAAGAGGCGGACATCGTCCTTCAGTGCGGCGCCGACATCATCGATGTACCGGCATCTGATCTGCAAGCGCTGCAGCCCTATGCAAAAGCCGCGCGCGGCAAGGCCGTGCTGTCCGCAACACTGCCAGAGGCGGCGCTCGCATCCCATGCCGGGGAACTGGTGGCCGCAGGACTTGGGTTCATCGGCATTCCGGTCGAAACGTCCACGCCGCTTCACGCCCTCCCCGACTTGCCCGCTCCGGCAAAGTGGATGGCAGTCGTTCATGTGGACCTGATGAGCGCGTTGCCCGACGTGTCCAGCCTGTCGTCCCAGGGCTTCGCCGTGATCATGCTGGATACGAGCAACGGATCGCGGCTTTTGAACCATGTGGCTCTCGCCCGAATCGATGCCTATGTCCGGGAGTGCCACGCGCTTTCGATCCTGGTCGGCATCGCCGGTGCGCTTGAAACGCCGGATATTCCGCGTCTTCTCAGTTTTCAGCTGGATATTCTGGGTTTCAGGCAAGCATTTTTCGAGAATGCCCATGCGGGCACGATCAACATTGAGGCGGCTTCGCAAATCCGCGAGCTCATTCCTGCGGAGCGGCAGGACAGTCTTGCGCCCGGTGTCGATTATCAATTGCTGGCGGCGCGCGGCTATTTCCCCGATCCGGCCGAAGAGGGGCTTGGGACAGACAAGATTTTCGTGCGTGATTTCGTCCTGCCCGTTCATATCGGCGCGTACAGTTTCGAGCACGGCATTGCCCAGAAGATGCGTTTCGACGTCACCGCCGATGTCCTGCGGGTAACCCGCAATCCCGAGGACATGCGCCACATCGTGTCCTATGACCTGATCATGGACGGTATTCGCGCCATCGTCGCGCGCGGCCATATCGAGCTGTCGGAAACACTGGCCGAGCGCATTGCTGCGTTCATCCTCGAAAATCCGCGTGTCACCCGCGTGGTGGTGCGGGCGGAAAAGCTGGAACTGGGGCCGGGGGGCGTGGGCGTCGAGATCGAGCGCAGGCGCGAGACACAGATCGCGCCGGTCCTGCCTGCCAACGCACCCGTATCGCATCGCAGGCGCGATCACTGATCATCGGGCGGCGGTTATGATTTCAGGCCAAGTATCTCCGCGGCCGTCGGCCGTCCGGTAACCGCGCGCTGAATGGCCTCTTTTGTGGCCTGATAGTTGTAGTCGTGTATCCTGCTGTCGTCGCGCGCCTGCCAGTGAATGAAAACACCGACGCAGATGAAGAGATTGTCGGCTTCCTCGAGCGGGATCACACCTTCCGCCACGCAATCGCGCACCGCCTTGGCAATACCCGATTGCGCCGGCCCGAACAGCTGCATGGCCTGGCCGGATCCGCGGATCGTGACCTTGTTGTACATCACCGTATTGGGCTTGCAGGGCAGGTTCGGTTCGATCACGGCCAGAACCGAGGTAAAACCATCCTTGTTGTTGGTCAGCGCGTTGCAGAACGCGGTTTCCACTGCGCTGCCGCGCGGGCCGATCAACAGGTCGATATGGGCAACCTCATTGCCTTCGCCGACCAGGGATTCGCCCACCATGACTCTGTTGATGATCTGCATGCCGATTCCTCCATCTCGCGCAGCTATAGCCCAAGATGCGGAAGCGGGGAAAGAATTGTATTCTGCGGCCCGTCAGAGTGTCAGATCGAGCGCTTTCAGCCGTTGCGCGACGTCCTGTTTGCGGTCGGGGTGGACGGCCAGGATGTTCGCCACATGGCCGGCCGGAAAGGCCATGCTTGTGGCGTGAGCGGTCGTCAACGGCCTGAGTGCCCCGGGGAGGACCTCCCACATGTCGTAACCCCAATCGGCCAGGTGTTCGAAAATCTTGCCGGGCGTTGTCTTTGACAGATTGGCAAGGAGCTCGCGATTGATCTCGACGAGGATCGTTGGCTTTGAAGCGCGAATTGTGGCCGCCGCGCCGATGAGAAACAGCCCTTCGGCTCCCTCGATATCGACCTTGATGGAGTCGGGTTTCAGCTTCTTTGCCAGGGCATCGAGCGTTTCAACCTTGGTGCTGCGCTCGCATTGCGCGCCACCGGAGCCGGGGACGAGACTCGTCGCTCCGGCATTGATCGTGTATTCGGCGCTGTTCAGCTGCATGGTGCCCGACGCGTCGGCCAGCGCAAGCTTGTGCAGCTTTATGGTTTTTGCAAGCCTGTTTTCGGCAATCGATTTGTTGAACAGATCCCACAGATACGGCAGTGGTTCAAACGCGACGATCTTGCCGCGGAAACCGGGTTTGGTGGCCAGCGACAATGAATAATATCCGACATTGGCGCCCACATCGACGAATATGCCGTCATCGGGCGTAATCGCCTTGATGATCTCGACGTCGAATTTCTTGTGCTGGCCACTGAAAATGCCGAAGCTCATGTAATACTGGCGAAGGTCCAAATATATCTTGAAGTTATTTTTTGTTTCGTAGAGTACCTCTACGCTGTCGCGCACGAAGTTCTCGAAAACAACATCCGCATGCCTGTGGTGAAATTCCGGGGATGAGAGGAAGCGCCGCCGGTGCTCTTCAAGTGATATATCCGAGACATCAAGCAAATTCTCGGAAATTAGTTTTATCTCTTCAGCATTTGCTTCGCGTCCAAGAATAAATTTGTAGCAACTCATAATGTCATTGTAACTCGTCATGACGCCTTCACATTTATTCGAATTGACCTGCTACGGAAATAGAAATTCTGCCTGCTAGCGTGCAGTCTGAACAGCACTTGCTAACAATTCATCCAATACTTGGAAATGCCCGTTCCAATCTTGTGGTGTGTGTCGTGATTTACTTCGGTATTCGCCGGCATGCGCTTCGATTGCCGCCCGCCAGCCAAGGCCGTCGCAGGGATCGAGCAGCGTTGCCTGGTCGCCGACAATTTCCTTGTGGGACGGAATGTCCGATGCGATGACAGGCGTTCCCGTCGCCATGGCTTCGGCAACCGGCATGCCATATCCCTCGACGAAGGAGGGGGCGAGCAGGGCAGCGGCACCGGACATCAGATCGGCCAACGCGGCATCGCCCAGATCCGGCACTTCGAGCACCATGTTGCGCAGCTGGGGGCACCGGTCCAACGTGGCAAAGACCTGCGCGTTTTCCCAGCCGCGCTTGCCCGCGATCACCAGGCGCGGCGCGCTGTCGCCATCGCGCTCGACGAGCCAGCGCCACAATTGCAGGAGCAGGATGTGGTTCTTGCGCGGTTCAATGGTTCCGACAATGACGAAATAGGGGTTTTGGGTGCGGGGAATGCCCGCGCGGCGGACCTGGCGAAAGCTGTTCTCGATGCCTGGAGGCAGAATCGCCATGGGCGGTGCCACGCGTCCGCGTTCGTCGGCAAATGACCGCAGCGAACGCGCCGTTGTCTGGGAATTGCACAGGATAAGACCGGCATGCCGCAGCACAGTCTCCATCCGCTGCAGGTGGCGCTGGGGCTCCTTCCTGCGGACAAATTCGGGATGGGTGACGGGGATGAGGTCGTGGACGTAGAAAACGCCGCTGCGGCGCTTTCCGTCAAGCCATGAAAAAGCGGCAGGCCTGTCGAGGTTCGTATGGGAGACATGGACGAAAGGGGTGTTCCGTGCCATCGGCCCGGCCGGAAACAGGGTCCGCAAGGCCTTTCCGGCGACCAGACCCCATTGTTTCACCTTTGCCGGCTTTGATCCGGCCGGGGCGGGCCTGATATCACACCAGGATATCCGTCCATCGATGGCCGCATAGAGCTGTTCCAGCTCGGCAGACTGCTTCGGGCTCAGCGCCGTGCCGGACCAGCGCGCGCTCAGGTCGTTTATCAATCCCGCTGCACGGCCCTCATTGATCGCAATCGGCTTGTTCCGCCCCATTTCGACAAAAAGCGAACTGCGTGCCCTGGCCCAATGGGCGTATTGCAGTTCAAAGCGATCAATCCCGGTCGGCGTCGAATAATGCGTGCGCCCGATCAGGCGGGAGATGTCCATGGCTATTGCGTTCATCGTGCCCACCCAATCCGGCGTAGTGACCGGCGCAACACGCCGGTCTTGTTGTGTCGCGTTGCGTGAATTTCATCGATAACGTCTTCCACCTCGCAGGGCAGGCCGGTGTTCCCGGAGAGATAGCGGGGATAGAGAATGAGAACGCCTGCCATGAGCGCATCGAGCGGCAGCGTACGGCGCGGGCGAAGCGGCGTGACGGCGTCATGGGTCAGGCCCCAGCCCGCGTAAAACGGCAATCCGTAGCACCACACCGGCCGTTGCCGGATCAGGGCTTCGAAGCCCAGCTGCGACGTGGCGACATGCACCTCGTCACTCGCATCAAGCAGGGTGTCGAGCGCGGCATTGCCGACGACAAGGTCGGCCAGCTTGCCAAGTGCGGCGGCATCGGCAAGGCCTTGCCGCTTTCCCGCCAGCAGATCGGGATGCTCCTTGTACACCACGAAGGCATCCGGGCGGCGCGTGCGCACCATCTGCAGCAATTGGAGGTTCGAGATGCCGCCGGTGAGGCCAAGCCGCAGGGAGGCATCGTCCGGCACCTGTCCGGCAACGGTGACGATGCGGCGGCCGCCGGCGAGCGTGCGGTAGTCGGGCGATGTGGTGGCGTCGAGATTGTATTTGCTGATCCCGTATTGAATGATCCGCTGGCGCAGGCGGGCCGCCCGGGCGAGCAGCAGCGGGTCGAACGATGCCGTGCGCAGCAACCTCTCCAGACCGCTTTCGCGGGTGGCATCGTAATAAAGCGCCTCCCGGTCGATACAAAGCGAGGAGGCGGGTGTCAGGTTGGCACCAAGCCCCGCAGACCGGATGAAACCATCTTCGATGCGCAGAACCGGCAACGGTGCGGGAAGGGCTTTCCCCCGATGGGGTTCGTCGGCATTCTGACCCCAGCGCACGAGACAGTCCGCCTGTGCCAGCTGTTTTTTCGTCGGCACGTCACCGCAGAAACTGACGCTGGACCAGGGCCCCTGCAGCAGACGCCGGATTGTTTGCCGCTTGTGGCGCGAGAAGCCCGCGCAGAGATAGTTGCCGCGCCGTTCCAGTGCGTGGTGCCGCCAGGCGACAAGCCGGTCGATGGCCTTTTCGGCTGTGGTTTGCCGCTTTGTCACGGGGTCGACATAGAGGGGGTACTGAAGCAATGTTGCCGCGACAAAAGCATCGAGACTCACCCGGTGTGTGCGGCGGTTCAAAGCGGCATTGGCAACCGGGCTGTCGGCCCAGTCCCGTGTCAGACCCCAGCCGGCATAAAACGGAACGCCAAACGTCGTGACGGGGATTGACCGCAACAGCGCGTCGAAACCGAACTGGCTGGATACCGTCCAGACTTCATCGACGACATCGAGCAAGGCATGCGGCGATACGTTCTCGTCGATAAAGCGGATATTGGGCCTTCCCGCGAGATGGCCGAGATACCCCCTGGCATAACCGGCAACACTATCCGGATGGCTTTTGACCAGGACCGTTGCCCCGGGCACGGCACAGGCTTCATTGGCCATATGCCGGAACGCGTGTTCATCGGCACCCGCTCCCCTCACCGAATGATCGCCGGCCACCTGATCGATGAGCAGGATCCGCCGGCCATGGGTTGCGGGCAGGGCGATCGGCCGGTCCGGGAAATGATTATACTTCGTCAGCCGGTGTTCAACGATCATGGCGCGCAGCGTGCGGGCGCGGGCGAGGTCCGGCCTGTCGGCACCCCACTGCAGCAATTCTTCCAGGCGCGATGGCCTGGCGGCATTGAAATAGATGCCGAGATCGTCCGCCACCATCGAAACCGGCGGCACCCCTGCCTTGCCAAGCCCAACCGACCGGAGAAAGCCGTCTTCCAGCGACCAATAGGGAATGCCGCGCATGGCGGCCAACCCCTTTCCCAGCCGGGCAAGCGGCTTTTCACCCCAGCCGACAACACCGTCGGCGCGGTTCCAGGCCATTTCCGCCGACCTTATCGCGGTGGCGCCGAGCGCTGGTCCAATGAGGGGAAATCGCAGCCTCGTCGGCAGAAATGCCAGCAGCTCGGCGCCCTGCGGCGGCAGCCAATTCGCCTGCTCCGCAGCTCCAATGGCCGCCGCGCCGGCGTTTGCCGGGCCTGTTGCTTGCAGGGGGAGTGATCGGGCGAAACTCATGGCGTTCCGTTCGGAGTGTCGGGCGACAGCGCGGGAATATCGACGGCGATCATCTTCAGGTCGCGCTGGATGCGTTGCACGACGCGTTTGCTTGTGGCTTCGGTCAGGTTGCGCAGGTAGAAACTGCCGTTGACGAGGCTTTCCTCGTGCATGCGCGCATTGAATGCCTTGACGGCGTCGCGGCGCGGCGGAACCGGCGATATCCAGAAGCCATCCATTCCGGCCGTGTCACCCGGCTCGCCGCCATGTCGGCGGCCCCAAACCAGATCGCGCTTGTTGTAGATTGCTTCGCCGAGGGAAAGCACGGGTTTGCCATGGTTCAGGGCCAGCAGCCCCGAGGTGCTGTTGACCGTTATCAGCCCAAGGGAGTGCCGTATCAGCAAGCCGATGGAGCCATCATCGACGACATGGACCCGCTCCGCGCAGCCGGCGATCCGCGCCAGTTCCATGGCAAATGGCCGGTAGCTCTTGTGGCCGCGGTCCATCGGATGCACCTTGATCACCAGATGGTGCGCCGGGGCGGCATGCCGCCGGAATGAGCGGATGCTTTCGGTGATGAGCTTTTCCATTGTCCAGCCGCGGCCATGCCGCAGCAGCTGCTGGTCGTCGTGGACCTGCAATGCAATGACGAAATACTGGTTCTCCAGATTCTCGATCAGATTGAGCATCATCGCGTTGTTCGCGGGATAGTGGCGTATTTTCCGGCAGAAATTCCGCGTCCAGAGAACAGCTTCCGACAGAATGCCGCGGCTGCGATGATGGATGTTGCCGCGAAAGAACACGGCACCAGCCGTCTTTGCCAGGTAGTAGCGGATGGCAAACAGGGTCATGGCGCGGAAAAGGTTGCCCTTGACGGGTTCTATCGGGAGCGACGACGATGCAGGCCGCGCCGGCTGGGGCCTGCGAAGGGGCGACAGCGCATTGTTGCCATCCCATTCGCAGGTAATGAAATTGGGGCGGATATAGCCTTCCTCAAAGCAGGAGACGGGCACGCCGGCGCGCAGCGCAACCATGATCGCCTGGCGGTGGTAGGGCCGGCTGTCGCCGAACAGGATGATTGCCTCCGGCCGCCTGCTGCGTATGAACGCGTCCAGCCAATCTGACCAGGCATCCATGGAACCGCAGAAGTTGAGCGTGCCGGGACCATGCGAAAACAGCCAGTCGCCACCGTTGAAGTTGATCTTGAGGACATCAAAGCCCTGTGTTTCGAATGTGCTGGAGAGGATGCGAAAGAATGGGCCGACGGGGCCCTGAAGCAACAGGACAAGGGGCTTTTGCGAGGAGATGCAACGGTTTGCCCGTCCGCGGATCGGAAAAGGAACGATTGTGCCAGATTGCCCGGATTTCTCCTCCACAGGTCGTCAAGCCCCTTCGCAATCGGTTCTGACTTGACGTTATGTCAGCAGAACCCAAAACAAACGCAATTTCAGGTAGTTATTTCATTCGGATTTTTGCGGCGCTATACTAATTCCGCCAGAACAAGTATATTTACGACAATAAGATGTGTATTTGTCTTTTCATTGTTGTTGATGAACATTTGTATTTTATCATATTTGATTATATCAATAGTTATATTCAGTTGTAATTGCAGAATATTTAGTTTCATTATATCTTGGCGTTGTAGTGGATGGCATCAGGCCGCTGGCGGAGATGAATATGAGTTTGGCATTATCCGGCAAACATTCTGAACCCGATGCCGCGACAACCCGGCGCTTCTTGGCATGACGCGGCTCAGTCCCAACGACGAATTCATCGACTACCTGACGCTGGTTGATCTCAGTCAGTCCGAAGCTGAGAAAGCGCGCAAAGACCATTGGACGATACGCCTGATGGCGCTGTTGCGCCGGCATGTGCTGCTTATCCTGATGGTCATTCTCCCGACGACGCTTGCCACGGTGTATTACGGGGTCATTGCTTCGCCCCAATATGTATCGGAAACGCGCTTTGTGGTGCGCAGCCCAAACAGAAATGCAGCGGGCCTGCTCAGCGGATTTTTGCAGAGTACAGGCTTCGTTCGCGCCCAGGACGACAGTTATGTGGTGATGGAATATATTGAATCGCGCGCCGCCGTTGCCACGCTTGAAGCGAAAACCGATCTGCGCGCGATACTGTCCCGGCCCGACATCGATTTTCTGACGCGCTTTCCCCGCATCTGGGGCGATGCGACGGAAGAGGCGCTTTACAAGCACTATCTCAAAATCATGAAAGTCGGTACGGATTCGGGCGGCGGCATCACCACCCTTGAAGTGCGCGCGGCGCGGCCTGAGGACGCGCAAAAGTTGACGGAAGTGCTGCTCGACGGCGCAGAAGCGCTGATCAACCAGCTCAATGAGCGGGCGCGCCAGGACGCCATACGCTACGCCAAGCTCGAGGTTGCCGACAGCGAAAACCGGATGGCGGAGGTGCAGAAGTCGCTGACGGAATTCCGCAACAAGGTTGCAATGATCGACCCCGGCAAGCAGTCGGCGGTCATGCTCGACATGATTGCGAAGTTGTCGGACGAGGTGGCCAAGAACAAAGCCCAGTACACGGCGCTGATCCAGCAGGCGCCGCAAAGCCCGCGGATTCAGTCGCTTCGCAGCAGCATCGATGCAATGGAGACGCAGATCAGCATGGAGCGGGCCCGGGTCGTTGGCGGGGATGCTTCCATGGCGCCATTGATTGCTCAGTATGAGCAATTGCTCCTGCAGCGCGAACTTGGCATGCGGATGCTGGAATCGTCATCGACGTCGCTCGAGAATGCAAAGATCGAGGCGCAAAGGCAGCAGCTTTATCTCGAGCGGATCGTTAATCCCAACCGCCCTGACCATGCCTTGTATCCAAGGCGCCTGTGGTCGATCCTGCTGACCTTCGTGATGTGCTTTGCCGCATTCTGGATCGTCCGTTTCATGCTCAACCAGATCAACGAGCACGCAGAGACATGAGCAATTCGGACACACTGACGTTCACCCATCCCGGTGGTGCTCCGCCTGCATTCACCGCCAATATCCCGTCACCCGACGGATTGCCGAAAGACGGCACCATCGGCGTGTATAACCTAGTCAAGGAATATCCGGTCCACGGCGGAACCCGGCGCGTGCTTGACGATATCACTTTCGAAGTGCACCCCGGGGAGAAGATCGCGATACTCGGCCACAATGGTGCGGGCAAATCCACGCTGGTCCGGTTGATTGCGGGCATTGAAAAGCCAACGGCCGGCCGGGTCGTACGTTCCATGTCGCTTTCATGGCCCATCGCCTTGAGCGGTGGTTTTGGCGGATCGATGACCGGATATGACTGCATGCGGTTTCTGTCACGCATCTATGACAGGCCGCTCGATGAGATACGCGACAGTGTCGAGACCTTCAGCGATCTCGGCAAATATCTGCAGATGCCGATCAAAACCTACTCCTCCGGAATGCGCGCGCGCCTCTCCTTCGGTCTGTCCCTTGCGATCGATTTCGACTGCTACCTGATCGATGAAGTCATCGCGGTTGGCGACCAGCGCTTTCAGCGCCGGTCATTTGACGAGCTGTTTGTGAAGCGCAGGGATCGAGCGATGATCATCGTTGGCCATACCCTTGATATCATCGCCGACCAGTGCAAATCGGCGCTTGTCCTGAAAAGCGGAAGAGGCCGGGTCTTCGACGACGTCAAGTTCGCGTTCAGTATTTATGCTTCGTTGTAGATGGTGCAGGCGCTCGTTCAATCGCGCCGGGCGATGAAGTAATAGGCATGAATACCCGTTGCCGACTGATCGTGGAGAAGATGGACATTCGTCATCTGGTTCTTGTGGAAGAGAGCCAAAACCGTATTCGCATCATAGTCATACATCTGGATGTCCGGATGGCTGTAATTATCCCGGTCAACGAAGACTGTCTCGTTCTTGTAGTAGTCGTTGCGAAAATACATGACCCGGTCATTGTAATACTCGGCCTTGTTCGCCGTCTTGAACAGCGGGATATGCAGTGAAGCAACCCCTCCGCTTTTCACACATTGCAACAGGTCGTTGATGATGAAATAGCCGCGACGCGGCTCAATATGCTGCAACACGATGTAGCTGTTCAACCAATCGACTTTGACACCTTCCTTGACGAGCGTTTCAGCACTTTCAACACATCGGACGTTATCAAGGCCATGACGGGCAACGTTCTGCAGGGTGATGGAGCGCATGGTCTCCGATATATCGATGCCGATGGCGTTCTTGGCCTGCTCGGCCAATGGAATGAGCAGCCTCCCGACGCCGCAGCCAAAATCGATGACGGATTCCGTTGGCGTCGTAAAACCGGGAATAAGACTTTTGATCTTTGCCCGAAGGTTCGCTACATCGGCGCGGCCCCTGGCAAAAAACGTCTGCAGATGTTTTTTTGTCAGTTTCTTTGATTTGAACTCGTCCTCGGTCAGCACCGCCCAATAGGCATTGTCTTGCGCCAGTTTTTCCCAATCTTCATTTGTATCGCGCATGGGATCCTCCGCTGTTGCTGGTCCGCGTGTTTGGTAAACGGCAGCCTCTGCTCTCATTCAAACTTGACGTGCCCTTTGACGCGTTCAATGAGGTAAAAGCCCACGGCATTTGTGAGCAGGCAAGCCGCAAAAATGTATGAGACATCATAAAAGGGCTTGATCGTATTGCCAAAAGTACCTGCCCGGAACATCTCGTAACAATGCACTGTCGGCACGTAAAGCGCCAGTTTCTGGGCTTCGTGGGGCAGCCAGGACACCATGAAGAACATGCCGGAGATAGGCAGCATCAGATACTGAAGCGGCGCGACCAGCTTTTCAACAACCTCAAATATTTCCGCCAGCGCTGCCAGAACGAGCCCGACGGAAAAGGCAAACCATGCCATGAACAGCCAGCCGGCCAGGACGAGGCCAAGATCGGCAAACGGTTCGATAAATCCTGCCAGATAGGCGCCGTGATAGACAACCAGCAGGGCGAAAGTGGTTCCGCCGATCTCCAGCAAAGCCCGGGACATCAGCGCATCGGCGAGGCCGATCTGCCGGTGGTACATCAAAGGCAGATTTTGACGGATACAGCTCACCATGTAGGACGAAACGTGCCGCCACAGGGTCAGGGGCATATAGCCGCTCAGAACGAAGGCAATGACTGTCAGCCCGTGCGCTTCATGACGCATCAGGGTCCACATCAACATGACGCCGCATGTCAGAATCATCGGTTCAAGTATCAGCCAGAGGAAGCCGATATTTTCGCGTCCATAGCGGGTTATCATCTCCCGCATGACCAATGCGCCCAAAACACGCCCCTGCGCGCGCAGGCCAGTAAAAAAACGGGATCTCGGGTTGTATTGAGGCAAGACAGCTTTCATTGAATGTCTTCTTCAAGTTGTATCCACTGAACGTCAAATGAAACTTTATACGTTCTTTTCATCGGTGCAAGGGCGATCTAAATACTTCACAAGTCATATATTTTAGACATATACTCTTTTTGTTTCAGTCTGAATGAAATGAGGCGTGCAATATTCAATTTCGTTGCTGCAAAGGATTAAAATCATAAATAGTCTGGCGCATAATTCTTTTGTTCCGTCCTCAAGGGGAAGAAAATGGGGCGCATTTGCCAGGCTTTGGCAGATACGGCTGCCCTTGGTCGTCATCGTGCTTCCCGTTCTGTTGGTCAGCGTCTACTACGCATTTGTCGCGGCGCCGATTTATGTTTCACAATCGTCTTTTGTTGTGCGTGTCTCGGCACCACCCTCGTCATCAAGTTTCGGCAACCTGCTGCAGAACAGCGGCATTACCCGATCCCAGGACGATACATTCTCCGCGCAGGAATACATCCGGTCCCGCGACGCCTTGCAGCGGATGAGTGACGACCTGCCCATCCGCACCTATTTCGATCGTCCGGAGGCGGATGTTTTTGCGCGCTTCCCGGCACCGTGGCAAACCGGCCTGTTCGAGGAGCTCTACCGGTATTTCTCGCAGCGGGTGCAGGTCATTCACAACGACACAACCGGCATCACCGTTCTCAGGACATCGGCGTTCCGGCCGGACGATGCCTATGAGATGAACCAGAAGCTGCTTGACCTCGGCAGCGAGCGGCTTCTGAAAATGAATGAGCGGGCGCGCGGCGATGCCATTCGCTTCGCCACCACCGAGGTGGGCAATGCCGAGCAGCGCATGATCGATGCGCAGAAGGCGATCACGCTTTTCCGCAACAGGGAATTGATGATCGATCCGGGGCAGAACTCCGTATCGCTGGTTGAACTGATGAGCCGGCTGAGCGCCGAGCTGGCCGCGTCGCGCGCCAGTCTTGCCGAGACGCGGGAAACCGCGCCGGATTCCAGTTCGATCCCTTTCATCACCAGCCGTATCAGCGCCTTGGAAGAGCAGCTGAAACTCGAGCAGCAAAAAGTTGCGGGAACGGACAGCTCCATCGCCCCCAGAATTGCGGATTATGAAGGGCTGATCCTGCAGCGGGAGTTTTCCAACAAGGCACTCCTGTCCGCGCTCGATTCGCTGAAGACAGCAAGGGCCGATGCCAGGCGGCAGCAGCTTTATCTGGAGGTTGTCGTGCCTGCCAATCGTCCTGACAAGGCGGAACTGCCGACGGCCATACGGAACATCACGATTGTTCTGCTGGTGACGTCCATCGGCTACCTGCTCGCCTGGCTGCTGCTCACCGCAATCCGGGATCACAGCAACTAGGGTGCATTGAACTGAACCGCCCGCCATCGTTCACGCGGAGAAGCAGGTGTATATCTCGCTGATGCAGGCTTGAATTTCGCGCTCATGCGATGAGGTTGCGTCAACGTAGCCGGAACGTTTGAATTGATGATTCCGCGCCCTGATGTAGTGGGTGAGCGCTGTTCGATAGTCGCCGGCAATCTTGTGCAGATGCCCGAGCTGAACCTCCACATCTTCCAGGCTGTCAGGGTTGAAGGCATTGGCATAATCGCGGTACTGGCCATAGAGCTTCAGCGCCGCGTCGAAATCTCCGTCTTCCTTCGTGACATTGGCGAAGACGGCAATCATGTCGGCCTGGCCATTGTCGACGACCAGTGCACGCAGGGCGGCGCGGGCCTGTGACCATTTGTTTTCCGCCACAAGCCGCATGGCATCGCGGCGGCTCTGGTCGAGGCCGGGGCGGCTGGAGCCGTTGCGCGCGATATTGACGTGGCGAGCGATTTCCCGATCATCGGGGGCAAGCTGAAGGGCTTTTTCATACCAGATGAACGCGGCCTTCAAGTCACCCCTGCGATTGAAGAGGTGGCCGAGCTGAACGTGAATATCGACATTGCGGGGATGCAGGCCCTGATATTTGCGGTAGGCCGTTTCTGCGCGATCGTAGTTCCCGAGTTCCTTTTCGGCGTGGCCAAGCTGCACGAGCAAGTCCGTGCGTGCCGGGCTATCGGCAATGGCGCGCCGGTAAAACGTCGCTGCGCTTTGCCAGTCACCGCGATTGCGGGCGGCATCCGCCTGTGCCCCGGCGGACAGCTGTGTCTCAACCGCAGCACCGTTGTCTGCCGGTTTCGGCTGGCGTCTGGCCGCTTGCCCGGAGAATGGCAGGCGGATCATGACTGTGCCTCGCGAACCATCGATATATCGCGCAGCCGTACCCACGACGTCTCGCTGTGTGTATCAACAATCTTCACACGCAGTTCAACGAAGCGGTGTTCGGCACGGATCTCGGTTGAAAGATTGCCGGTGAAAGAGCCTGCTATCGTCACTTCCTGAAGAATATCGAGGCCGGAATTGGCAACCAGCTGTATGGCCAGCTTGGCATTCATTTCCTGCACCAGATCGATCTGGATACGCCACGACCCCGTCTGAAAGCTGCGTTTCGGCCCGACGAGCAGCCAGCCAGGGCTAACCTTCCATCCATTGTCGACAACGTTGACCGGCTGGCGCAACAGGTCCGGCCCGATCATCCAGCCGGACCCCGGTACCTCGCGCACGAAAATCAGCGTCTCCTGACCATTCAAATCATAGGAGAGGCCAGCCGGCATGGTTCGTGCGGCACTGCTGTCGTCCTGCACGCCTTGCGCATGGCCCGATTCCGCCATTGTATCCCAAAGCGACACCCGGCCTTCGCGGCGGGCAATTCCAACAATCGTCTTGACGACCTCCTCGCGCGCCATCGTGCCCCGCCGCAGGTCGAACTCGAATGCGAGCCGCTCCTTGTCGGTGGGCTCGCGCCCGAGAATCTTGGAAAAACCGTACCGCAGAAATGCCACGTCGCTGTCGGGTGCAAAACGGGCAAAATTTTCAATCAGCGCGAACTGATCGGCGGGTCGCCGTATGACCTGTGCCGAGAAGTCGCCAATCTTCTCGGTGGTCTCGGGGGCAACGGACCGAAGGGCGTCGATGACTTTCATCCTGTTGGTTCCATTGCGAATGGCCTGCGCCAGATCATGCCGGTCGTCCGCGCTCAAATCCGTTTCTGCGAGGTTGAAGGCGGCGGCCCAGGCGTCGACGAATGCGTCGGCCGGCAAGGAAAAGACATCCTTGGGCAGGGCTTGCAGCGGTATCTTATGCAGCTCGGCGATTGTCATGTTTGCGTCCCAACATCTGTTCGATCATCACAACGTGCCGCGCAGCGACGCGCGGATAGGAATTCCATTCCGCCGCCTGCCGGCGGTCGGCGTCGCGCAAACCCAGAAGGTCGGGGTTCTGGGCGAGACTGACAAGAGCTTCGGCAACGCAATCCACATCCACCGAGCGCACGACATGGCTGATGGGCCACATGTCCCGCAACACCGATGAACGGGAGCACAGGAGGGGGCGATCCGCCGTCATGGCAATCCGCGCCGCGCCGGTCGCCGTCTCGGTCGAGGCGCCATAGAGAAAAGCCAGCAGGTTGCATTGGGCCAGCTCGTCGCTCAGCTCATTCTCGTCGATGAAATCAAAGCGGGCTGTTGCAACGTCATGCAGGTCAAAGTGTGTCAGGAGATTCTCGATCAGCACCCGGGATGCCCGGGACTCATCATTCGGAACCATGCAATTGAGCAGTTTGAGGCGCAGTCGCGGTTCGAAAAGCCGCGCTTTTGCAAATCCCTGCACCAATATGTCGATGTTCTTGTGCGGCATCAAAAAGCCGAACGAACCGATGGTGAATGCGGATGGATCTGGTTGCGCGCCCCCGCCCGTCGCCTCACGCACCCCGTGAGGAACAACAATGGCGTTGGGATGTCCCGCCTTGGCCAGGAGCCCCGCGTCTTCAGCGGAATGGACAAACACGATATCGAAGCTCTTCGTCCAGTCCAGATTGCCGCCGCGCAGCGTTTCCTTCACGCTGTGCATGGTTATAACGCGCAGCTTGTGGTTGATCTGCAGCAGGGTTTTCAACAACAGTTCCATGTCTGATGTTGAGAAGTGGCCGGGATGATGCTGCATCCACAGGACGTCGCCCTTTGCCTCCTCGATTTCCGCGATGAACCGCATGAGCGAGGTAAGATCATAGCCCCACGGCCGCGATGTGATATCCGCGGTTTCGGCCGTCCTGGCGGCTGCGCTGTCCGGCAAGGCATCATCGAGAATGCGGCGCGCATAGATATGCGAGAAACGGCCGGCCAGTGCCGGGGTGGAAAACAGGTGTCCGGCATAGGTCGCAAGGCCACACTGCTGTTGCCACGACGAAACGAGGTCGACAGTCCACGGCCGTTTGGGGGAGACGATCAGTTTTACCGGTTTGGCGATGGCCGCAAGAACCCTGGCAGCCACCGCATTCCATCCGGTATGTGCGTCCAGAAAACGTTGCGCATTTTTGCTGCGCATGCGTGCCTCCTCCTCATTGTCGAGCGCTGCGCGCATTTGCGCGCCAAGATGCAGGGTGGAAGGCTCGGCCCACAAGCTCAATGAACCCGATACATGGGCCAGCGACGGCGCCATGTGGTAGTCAACCAGCCATGCGGTGGAAGGGGTGCAGAAATCCACCTGGCCGCTGTAGCCGGTGGTCACGACGGGGATCCCCAGGCGCATTGCCTCCGCCAGGGGCAGGCCGAACCCTTCGCCCCTGCTTGGCGCAACGACAAGCGCTGCGGTCCGGTACAACGCAAGCAATTGCTCGGGATCGCAATAATCTTCGATCAGGATGACGGGTGGCGCCTGTTTCAGTTGCTCTTCGAAGCGGGCCATGACGGATTTGAGGATGTTGTCCGGATTGGGAAAGGTTTTGATGACGAGCTCAACCGGCTCATCGTGTTTGAATGTCCTGGCGTAGGCCTCGACAAGCACATCCACGCCCTTGCGCGGGAAGCAGGATGACACGTGCAGAATCCGTGCCTTGCCATGCGGCGGCAGCGGCGATTCCGCGGCAAGTCCGGCATGGGCCTGGATATGGTCCGTCCCGTTGCCGACAACTTCGACAGGAATGGTCAATCCGGATAGTACGAAGGCTTGTTTGACGAAATTGGACGTGACCATCAAGAGATCGAGATCGCGGTTGAAACGCGAGACAAGATATTGCGGTACTTCCAGCTCTTCCCAGGCAAAATTGACATAGGCGTTGAAGCGTCCAAGCATGTCATGGGTCGCCGGCGGCCAGGTGTTGCGCACGTGAATATCGAATGTTTCGCCGGCCGGATAATGGGCAAGCAGCCGGCGTCTGACGTCTGGCATGGCATTCAGGCGGGAATCGGTTTGCCAATCGGATTCGTGCGTGTAGCAGACGATTTCAACGCCTGATGCAATCAGTGCTTGTGCCAGGCAACGGTTGACGATGGCCAGGCTGTAGTCGCCCTTGAACACGCCATCAAAGAAAATGCGCTTGCCTGCAAACCTGACAAGCAAACCTCTCATATCGTCTATATTTGCATCGAGCGAATAAGGTGAAGTAAATAATTCACTGCGCATTCACTGCTCTCCAAGTATCTTTGAAGCTTATTCCATACTGAAAAATAGAATTTGTAAATGAAATATATTGTTTTTTACAAGAATATTATTGTAATATATAGTTAAAATTATAGATTGCAGCGATATATACCGCTGCAATCTGTATTTATGTTTTGGTATTAAGATGCTTTTGCTTCACTCGTGGTGTAGCCAAGAGCGGTTTCACGTTCGGCGATCAATGCGCGTGCTTGATCAACGGCAGGGCCCCAGTAAGCAAGAGGGAAGCTGGATTTTACTTCCTTGGCCTTTATCGACGTGAATTGCAGGATGCCTGGTTCGAGAAATGCTTTTCTGTTTCCAAGATCCAAATATGTCTCCGCTTGAGCACCTTCAGCCCAAATGACATCGTGTTCTTCAAGTTCGATATGGAAGTATTCAATCGGATCAAGAACAATTTCCTGGGTAATCGTCGTTCCGTTTATCAACAGCTTCGCAGGAATGAGCGAGCCGTTGATGAACATGCAATGATCTGGTGAAACGAAGAGGTCCCGATGCGGAACGTTGTCAGCGATGGCGCCAGCGTGGATATGCACCGGGAGTTCATCGCGTGGCTTATCCATCAGTTTCGGATCGACTATCCGCTTTCCTATCCATTTTACTTCTGTAGCACCATTGTTGAAGCTGAGGATCATATCGCCAACGCTCAAATACTCGACGGGAATTTCCCCCTCAGGAGTAGCCACACGCGTGCCTCGCACGAAGCAAGGGAGTGTAAAGGTCAACGTATCTGAAGTATCGCTGTACGTGTACTGCGCTCCAGCAGGAATAGTGTATTGGGCAAGCGTAATTAAGCCACCCAGTCCACCATGGAAAGTGATTACATTGCCGCTTTGCGTAACGCTGGATGAGCCCGTTACAGTTACCTGATCTCCAGCATTGGCATTGATGATGTTCGGCGCGGCGCTGAGGGAAAGTCCGAGTGCCGGTGGTGTGAAAACGAAGTGCCCTGTCCCGCCCGAGCCGAGAAAGTCAACGGTCGTATTCTGAATAAGATCTACGCTGATGAGGCCGGATTGCAATGTGAGCGTGGTTCCGGCGCCAATCAAATAATGAAATGTAGACCCCGCGGATACGCCAGCAAGGGCCGGGTTTACGGTGACGTTTGCGCCATTCTCCAACTGAATTGTCGTGTTGGTAACAACACCGCCGCCAACAAGGCTTGTAAGATTTACCGTTGCGCCATTAACGATCAGCGTTCCGCTCGATACAAGTCCAAGTTCAAGAGTATTGCTGGAATTCCAGCTACTATCGATAGTTGTTGTAGAATTGTTTATGAGATCAAGATGTATGAGAGCCATAGGACAAACACCTTCTGTTGAAAGTCAATTTATTGTGCTCAGCTGCTTTTCTGATCAGAACTTGTAGTTCAGGCCGACGCGCACGCTGTGGAAATCAGACGTTGCGTCTGTCGAAATAAAGTCATTCCCGACCGTGTGCGTGCCGAAATTGATGTACTGGTATTCGAGTTTGGCTGTCAGGTGGTCTGTGAAGGCATGTTCGATACCGGCGCCTGCGACCCAGCCGGCCCGGGTCTTGCTCTCGCTGGCGGCGTTGCCGATGCTGTCGGAAATCGAGTATTTGACATTGCCGTAAGCCAGGCCGCCCGTTCCGTAAATCATCGTGCGGTCAAATGCATAGCCAAGACGCGGACGAACGGTACCGAACCAGTCGACCTTTGAGTGGGCATTGAAGTTCAGGCGGCCAAGCGGACCGGAAATGCTGTCGCTGATGTCGCCGCCCTGGAAATCCGCTTCCAGGCCGAGAACGAAATTGTTGATCTGATAGTTGTAGCCGACCTGCGCGCCGCCGAGAAAGCCGTTATCCTCCAAGGTGCCGATGCTGCCGAGGAAGTTTCCGCCCTCGCGAAATCCAACGCGATCATTTCCAGAAAATGCATAGCCGGCGTTCACACCGGCATAGAAACCCGTCCAGGTAAAAGCCGGTGCCGTGAACACTGCTTCCGGGGGAGCTGTATCAGTGACGGCATCGGCGGCATAAGCATTGCCCGATAAAACAGCGGCTGCAAAGAATAGACCGATAGCACCAAGTTTCTGCATAACTTTCACCTTCAAAAGACCAACTTCGAGGTGAAGATTGCCATAGATTATAATTAAGATATATAC
>NZ_CABSQF010000038.1:0-45316 GCF_902479695.1 uncultured Phyllobacterium sp.
CAACCAACCAAACAACCTTCCAACATAGCGCACTTCGCCAGGATCATAACCCAGAGCCTGAGCGCGGCCGCCCAAAGCCCCGGAAAGCAGTCAACCGGACTGTTTTAACACCCGAACGGGCAAAGCCGCGCACCGCAAACAACCAAAGCAACCTTCCAACATAGCGCACATCCTCAGGATCATAACCCAGAGCCTGAGCGCGGCCGCCCAAAGCCCCGGAAAGCGGCATAAGGGCATGCATCCTGTAAAGGACAGCCATGACATCGAGGTGTCCCCGAAACGCAAAATTCCTGTGCCAGCCGCTTTACCAGCACATGATGCTGTTCTGTATCCGCGGCGAGCCACGCGTCTGGTACCAGACGTTGAATGGCGCGTATTGCAGCTGCAGCATTGGCCCGCATATCCCCATGAACAAGTTGGAAGCGCAACGCAAAGCGTAGGTAATGGGTGTCGATCACCAATGCGCGCATCTGCAGTTCACTGAAATTTAGGACGCATGCGCTGATTTTTGGCCCCACGCCGCGCAAGCTTTGAAGCCACGTCAGTGCTTGTTCCACTGCCATACTGCGTAATGATTCCAGATCCAGTGCACCACATTTCCGGATAATGGCCTGAAGAGCTTCGGGAATGTAGGCTGCGTATGTCCTTGCAAAAGTGATCTCGCGAATACAGCCATAGACATCTTCGGGATCAGCGTAAGCCAGAACTTGGGGCGTTTCAAACTTCCTTTGCAGCTTATGATAAGCTCTTAACGATACATGATCACGAGTGCGGCTCCCCAGCATCGCCACAACAAGCATCTCTATGAGCGAAAATCTTAACCCGGCAGCGGGGCTTCCATAATGTGCTTTCAAGCGATTATGGATAATATCAAGCTGGTTCGGAGTTCCAAAATCCAAACTATACTGCATGATTGAATTATAGAACAAAACGCGAACAAATCAACTGATAATCACGAAGCGAAAAATGATCGACTTTTTAAGCCGTGATATCGACAACCCCGCAGTCGCCGCTCTCGCTGCCGAACACCAGGCGGTGCCCGGTTCTGTCCCAGTCCATGGACGAAACCGCGCCCTTGCCGGGACGGCGCAGCAGCACTTCCTTCTGATCGCCGAAGCGTC
Organism: uncultured Phyllobacterium sp.; assembly: GCF_902479695.1. Classification (NCBI taxonomy): domain Bacteria; kingdom Pseudomonadati; phylum Pseudomonadota; class Alphaproteobacteria; order Hyphomicrobiales; family Phyllobacteriaceae; genus Phyllobacterium; species uncultured Phyllobacterium sp. The sequence continues at coordinate 1,122 of NZ_CABSQF010000038.1, forward strand.
CGACGAGGATCATGCCATCGGCATAGCCGATGGCGACGATATCCTCGACCGGATGACAGGCCACTGCCGTCACCGCGCTGTCGCCGCGGGTTCCCAGCTCCAGCGGCGCCTTGCCCATCGGTCCGTCCTTGCCGGAAAACGGCCAGACGACCGTTGCCGGGGCGCCCGAAGTCGCCAGCCATTTGCCCTTCGGGCTCCACGACCAGCTTTTGACCTTGTTGGGATAACCCGTCATGCGCATGTGGCGGTTGTCTTCCAGGCGCCAGCCATGCAAGGCGTTTTCCTGCATGGCGGTAACGAGAAAACGGTTGTCGGGCGAAAAGATCACCGAGACATGGGCACCCTTCCATTCAAGTTCGGTCGGCGTGCCGTTGGTCGCCGGCCAATGCAGTGTCACGCCATTGTAGCGCGCGACCGCCAGCCGCATGCCCTTGGGCGCAAAGGCAAGCCCTTCGACGCTGCGTTCATGGGTGAATTCACGCACCGATCCGTCGGGTGCACGCACCCAGGCAGTCTTTCCCGATGCATAGGCCACCGCACCATTCGGTGCCGCCGCCAGCGCCGTCATCCACTTGCGCGGTATCCTGCTGAGTTCGGTGACTTCGCCATTCAGACCGATTGAGCAGACGCGGCCATCCTCGCCACTTGTAAGCAATGACTTGCCATCGACGGATGGTACGGCGCAAAGCAGGCCGTCATGGGCTTCCACGGTCTTGTGGCCATTGTCGAGCCGATGCACGCTACCGTCGGCAAGCGCGAAGAACGGGACATCCTGGATAAAGCGCGCATCAACGCAATGGCCGGCGAGGTCTAGCGGGGCAATGGTCGGCATCAGGCAAGGCAGCTTTCAAGTCCGGATTTCAGCGCATCATGGTCGAGTTCACGGCCGATGAAGACAAGGCGGCTCTCGCGCTTCTCGTTGTCTTTCCACGCGCGCTGATGATCGCCCTCGATGATCATATGGACGCCCTGGATGACATAGCGCTCGTGATCGTTCCGGAAGGCAAGAATGCCCTTGAGACGCAGGATATTCGGGCCCTGTTCCTGGGTGATCTTCTGCACCCACGGAAAGAACTTGTCGGGATTGAGCTCGCCGACGCGCAAGGAGACCGAGACGACCGTGGTGTCATGAATCGGCGATGCATGATCATGGTGGTGATGCCCATGGTCATGATCGTGATGATGATGCGCGTGATCGTGATCGTGATCATGATCGCAATCGGGCCCGCAGGCATGATCGGGGTGATCGTGGTCGAGGAAATGCGGATCGTTTTCCAACGCGCGCGTCAGGTCGAAAGCGCCGCGATCGAGCACCCGCGTCAGGTCAATGTCGGCGCGCTCGGTCCGGTGGATGACGGCATAGGGGTTGATGGCGCGCACCGTGGCTTCGACGGCGGCGAGTTCCTCCGGCGTGACCAGGTCGGTCTTGTTGAGCAGAACAACGTCGGCAAAGGCAATCTGGTCTTCCGCCTCGCGGCTGTCCTTCAGGCGCAGCGGCAGGTGCTTGGCGTCGACGAGCGCCACGACGGCATCCAGCATGGTCTTGCTGCGCACATCATCATCCATGAAGAAGGTCTGGGCGACAGGGACGGGATCGGCAAGGCCGGTTGTTTCGACGATGATGGCATCGAAACGGCCGGGACGGCGCATCAGGCCCTCGACCACGCGGATCAGGTCGCCGCGCACGGTGCAGCAGATGCAGCCATTGTTCATTTCGTAGATTTCTTCGTCGGATTCGACGATCAGATCATTGTCGATGCCGATCTCGCCGAACTCATTGACGATGACCGCATAACGTTTGCCGTGATCTTCGCTGAGAATGCGGTTGAGCAGCGTCGTCTTGCCGGAGCCGAGATAGCCGGTGAGCACGGTGACGGGGATCTGGGGGATGCGCGCCGCATCCGGCGCAGCACTGGTGGTCGTTTGAGCTTCACTCATCGTGTGCCTCTTTGAATGGATGAACACAGGATATAGGTGATCGCCGCCGCTTTTGCTACATCAACTATATTCAATTGCATGAATGGTTTGTTCAACCGGATTGAGCCTGTCAAGGCCGCAAGACCGAAACGTCGAAGCGGTCGACATCCTCGAGCAGTTCAATGATGCCTCGCACACTGTGCGCAATGATCTGTTCGCCCGCTTCTGCGGTGGCGCGGGCGGCATTGCCGGCAACGCCCAGCCGGTTGAGATCCGACATCTTCCAGCCAAAGGCATGCGGGCCGTAGGCGCGCAGGTGCTTGTAGTCCCGGATATAGGCGCGTTGGTTCGAATCGAAGTCCCGCGCCTTTGTCATATCAACTGTTTCCGGGTAGAGCGCCAGCATCACCGATGTTTCGATAAAGCCGCCATGAATGTCGAGCGCCTTGTCTTCCGGCGAAATCAAGCCATCCGGCAAACCAAACCGTGTCCAGCTTGTTGCCACGGCAAGCATATTGCAATGCACGCGCAGTTCCGTCGCGACGATGGTCATCAGCGGCGCATTGCCGCCATGGGCGTTGAGGATCACCAGTTTGGACTGGCCGCGGCCGGCAACCTGCCTGCCGATGTCGATCCAGCGGCGGACAGCCGCATCGAAGGCGAGGGTCTTCGTACCGTCCACATCCATATGCTCGATGGAGTAGCCGACGGGTTCAACCGGCAGGATGTCGACCGCAAGTGCGGGGGGAAGCGCCCGTTTCAGCCGTTCCGTCAACCCTTGCGCGATCAGCGTGTCGGTGTCGAAGGGCAGATGCGGGCCATGCTGCTCGTGGGCACCAAGCGGAAGGAGGGCAATGGTTCTGGCGGAAGAAGCGGGCATGGGGCACTCACGCGGTTTGACGGACCCTGTTAGCATAATTGTCGCGATGCCACGAGGATAGGCGCCGGAGGCCGGATTTTTACAGGCTTATTTCAAGCGCAACAGCAATTCGTCGGCAAATTTCATCAGAATGTCATATAAGAATTGTAACGCGGATTCATCGGGGGGATTGGACTTATGGTGCGGAGCTGAATGTTGGGGCGCCAAGATCTGTTTTCCATACAATTGCGGACTGCGCAGCGCCGATATTCTTCGCCTGATAATTGCCATTTACCAAAAAGAGCTAGCCGCCTTATCATCAACCGGACAATGGGTTCATAGCGAGCAGGAATTTGAATGGTCAAGGAACGCAAGCCTCTCATCCTTCATCGTCTGCAATCAACCGCTCGCTTGACGCGAACGGCACTGGCAACCCGGCTGCTGGCCCATGGTTTCTACGCCGGGCAGGATGCCGTCATGTTGCAACTGGCCCACGAAGACGGCCTTTCGCCGAGCGTTCTGGCAAAACGCCTGGGTGTCCGGCCGCCGACGATCACCAAAACCATCTCCCGGCTGCAAACACAGGGTTTCGTCAAGAAGGAAGGGTCGGCGACCGATCAGCGCCAGGCCCATATCTTTTTGACCGATACCGGCAATGAGGCGATCCGGGCGATCGAAAAATCCATCCGCAAGACCGAGAAGGATGCGATGAAGGGCTTCGACAAAAAAGAGCGCAAAGCCCTGATCAAAATGCTGCAGCGGCTGGAGATCAATTTGTCGGCTGCCGAACTGCTGCGCCAGACCGGCTCGGAGGACGATCACGAGGAGGATGAGGGAGAAGAAGAGTAATTTTCTCGTCGCTCGTGGTGATTTACCGTTACAAATGATGTGAAATTGCTAACATGACGGCACGTCCCGCCGTCTGATTGGTTAGCTCCTTGCCTGTACCCGCTCCTTCCTCCCAGGAAGCCGTTCCTGCTGCCGCAATTCTTTATATCTTTGCGGCGGGCATCCTGTTTTCCTGCCTGGATTCGAGCGCCAAATATCTGGTTCTCCAGGGTATTCCGCCCGCATTCATTTCGTGGATGCGGTTTGCCGAGCATACGGTGCTGGTTTTCATCTTCTTTCGCGGCTGGACCAATCCGGCGCTGTTCAGGGTCAAGAGCATCCGCTTTCAGCTGCTGCGCGGCCTGTGCCTGTTCGGTTCCACCTATTTCAATTTTTATGCGCTGCAGACAATGCAGCTGGGCGAGACGATCACGATCACCTTCGCCGCGCCGATGGTCATTGCCGCCCTGGCAGGACCATTGCTGGGGGAATGGGCCGGCTGGCGCCGCTGGGCGGCGATCATCGTGGCATTCATCGGTGTGCTGATCATTGCGCGGCCCGGCTTCGGAACGCTCAATCCCGGCTTGCCCTATTCGATACTGGCCATGCTCAGCTATTCGCTCTACGTGCTGCTGACCCGCCGCATGGCTGCCACCGAATCACCGGAAAGCCTGATCTTTTTTTCAGCGCTCGCGCCTGCCGTCCTGATTTCGCCCGCCATCACCCAAGCCGTGATGCCGCAGACATGGTTCCAGATTGCGCTTCTGCTCATGCTCGGTTTCTTCGGCGGGGTAGGGCACTATCTGATCATTCTGGCCTACCGGCGCGCGACCACGGCTGCGCTTGCGCCCTATCCGTTTCTGCAGATCGTCTGGATGCTCGCGTTCGGATATGTGTTTTTCGGCCAGTTTCCCGATGTTTACACGCTTGTTGGCGCGGTTATCGTCATTGGCAGCGGGCTTTACGTCGTGCATCGCGAACACCGGTTGCGGCGGCGGTCCTGATCGCAGTCCGCATCCGCACGTCACCGGTTCAATTGCTGCTTTGCGGGGCACGGGCGGCGAAAGGGCTTTGATTTATCGGGTTGCAGTGGCATAACGCCAGAGAATGACAATGTACTTGTCCGGGTACATGTCTGGCTAGACGGCGGGGAGGCGGTTTTTGGCGCAAAAGATCAAACTATCGACAATTGCCGACGCGCTGAAAGTGTCCACGGCAACCGTGTCGCTTGCGTTGCGCGACAGTCCGCTTGTCGCCGATCAGACCCGCGAAAAGATCAAGGAACACGCGCGCGCCATCGGTTATATCTACAACCGCCGGGCGGCCAGCCTGCGCACGTCGCGCTCGGGCATTGTCGGTGTGGTGGTTCACGACATCATGAACCCGTTCTTTGCCGAAATTTTGCGGGCAATCGAAGGAGAACTTGATCGCTCCGGCCAGACCTTCATCCTGTCGAACCATTACGACCAGCTCGACAAGCAGCGCACCTTCATCGAGACCGTTCTGCAATTGGGCGGTGACGGCGTCATCATGTCGCCGGCCATCGGCACCCCGGCCGAAGATATCCGCATGGCGGAAGACAATGGTCTGCCGGTCGTCCTGATTGCGCGTACGGTCAAGGATGCCAATGTGCCCGTGTTCCGGGGGGATGATTCCTACGGTATCAGCCTGGCAACGAACCATCTGATTTCACTCGGGCACACGCGGATTGCCATGGTCGGCGGCACGGACCAGACGTCGACGGGCCGCGACCGCTACGAAGGTTATCTCCTGGCGATGCAGAAGGCCGGCCTTGAGGTCAAGCCGGAATGGCGCATTCCCGGGCCGCGCACCAAACAGGCCGGTTTTGATGCCGCGCCGCAGTTTCTGGCGCTGAAGGATCATCCGACGGCGGCCGTCTGCTGGAATGATCTGGCCGCCATCGGCATGATGAACGGCATTGCCCGTGCCGGGCTGGTGCCCGGCGTGGATATTTCCGTGACCGGTTATGACGACCTGGAAGAAGCGGCGATTGCCACGCCGGCGCTGACGACCGTGTGGAACGGCCAGCGCGAGGTCGGCCAGCGCGCCGCGCGCGCCTTGCTCGACCAGCTCAATGGGGCGGATACCCACGCACGGCAGGAGCTGATCAAGCCGGAACTGCGCATCCGGCAGTCCACATCCAAACCCAAGGAACGGTAAGTCCGGTTCACAGCCGTGTTTTCAACAGGCGGCTTAAAGCTTGATTAAGGCTGTTTGCCTAAGGTCCCTCCAGGCCAGTAATCCCCGGGGAGATCGTCGTGAAGCTGAGTTTGCCTGCCGGGATTGGCCTTGCCGCCTTTTTCGCCGCCGTTGCGGTGCTTGGGAATTTTTTGTCGTCCGCCAGCGCGCCGTCCGTGCAGGTTGATCCGACGACGACCGCCTCCATCGGACTGACAGATTTCGACCGGCCCGCCTTTCTCATCAGCAGCCCGGGAGGCGCGGCAAAGTGCAAGATATTCCCGCAAGGCAACGGCATTGCAGGGCATGACGCGCTGCGCGTCGCCAGGGAGTGTGCGGCGCTGTATGCGCCCCTGGCCGACGCAACGGAGTGGCGCAACAATCAGGACGGAACCATCGCTCTTGCGGATCAGTCCGGGAAAACCATCGTTGAATTCAGCCCCGGCGATGGACGGGCCTATGTCAGCGTTGCGCCGCGTTCCGTCCTGCTCTCGCTGTCGGCGAGCGGGCTGAATCTGTTCTAGCCGGGATCATTCTGCCGCCTGAAGCCTTTCACGGGTGGCCTTGTGCGCCCGGGCGGCATCACCGAAAGCGGCAAAAATCTTGCGCGACGGGCTGTCGCTTTTCACCCAATATTCCGGATGCCATTGCACGCCGACAGCAAAACCGCGGGCGTTTTTGACCGACACGGCCTCGATGGTGCCATCCTCCGCCACCGCTTCGATATCCAGCTGGGCCGCCGGCTTGTCGATGGCCTGCCGGTGCACGGAATTGACCTGAACCGTATCCGCCTGCATGACATTGGCGAGGCACGAGCCCGGCTTGATGCGCACGGGATGGCGGATGGCAAAACGCTCCGCCTGCTGCTCTGATTGCGGCGCCCGGTGATCCATGCGGCCATCCAGTTCCTGTATCTCGGTGGCGAGCGTGCCGCCAAGCGCGACGTTCAGCTCCTGAATGCCGCGGCAAATGGCGAGCAGCGGAACACCGCGCTCGATGGCGCGCCGGATCAGGGGCAATGAGGTCGCGTCGCGGGCGGGATCGTAGGGCTCGTGTGCTTCGGTGGGCTCGACGCCGTAGAGTGCGGGATGGACATTGGATTTGGAGCCTGTGACCAGAACCCCGTCCACGCCGTCAAGAATGGCATCGATATCGAGGCCTTCGCCGAAAGACGGGACAATCAGGGGGATGACGCCCGCTGCCTCGTAGGCAGCCTTCAGATACTGATCGGGCGCTGCGTGCCACGTGTAATTTTCAAAGGCACGAACGTCTGATGTGATGGCGACGAGTGGCTGCCGCATGGGGATGCTCCATAAACAAATCTTGATAGAATGTAGTGCAGTTCGGGGGTGTTTCCAATGGGCCCGGCCCTGAGAGCCTTTCGGCCGCAAAGACGGCTTTTCTGTGAGGTTTTCCCGGATTTTCGCCGGCTTTGCACCGCGCCCCGTTTGTGTTTTCAGCGACTGGACTTGAAGAGTCGAGTGTGTATGGTGGTCGGCGGACCGGGAGAAATGGACTGTTTGTCCGGGGGGTCTGAACCGAAATACTGGAGGAGAGTATATGGATCGTCGTTCATTCATCAGGAATGCCGGATATGCCAGCGCGGGGGCGGCTGCGGCTACCACACTGGCCGCGCCGGCAATCGCGCAGTCGATGCCGAAGATCACGTGGCGCTGTGCGTCGTCATTTCCAAAATCACTCGATACGATCTATGGCGGTGCCGAGGTTCTGTCGAAATACCTGAAAGAAGCCACGGACGGCAATTTCGTCATCCAGCCCTTCGCGGCCGGCGAAGTTGTTCCGGGATTGCAGGCTGCCGATGCGGCCGCAGCGGGTACTGTCGAACTGTGCCACACCGTTGCCTATTATTACTGGGGCAAGGACCCCACCTGGGCTCTGGGTGCAGCCGTACCCTTCGCGCTCAATGCCCGCGGCATGAATGCCTGGCAGTATCAGGGTGGCGGCATTGACCTGATGAACGAGTTCTTCAACAAGCAGGGCCTGCAAGCCTATCCGGGCGGCAATACCGGCGTGCAGATGGGCGGCTGGTTCCGCAAGGAAATCAAGACCGTCGAGGATTTGAAGGGCCTCAAGATGCGCGTCGGCGGTTTTGCCGGCAAGGTGCTGGAAAAGCTGGGTGTCGTGCCGCAGCAGATCGCCGGCGGTGACATCTATCCATCGCTCGAAAAGGGCACGATTGATGCCGCCGAATGGGTTGGCCCCTATGACGATGAAAAGCTCGGCTTCCAGAAGGTGGCGCCCTATTATTATTATCCCGGCTGGTGGGAAGGCGGTCCGACGGTCAGCTTCATGGTCAACAAGCAGAAATGGGATTCGCTGCCGCCGAGCTATCAGTCGCTGTTCCGCACGGCGGCCCAGGCAACCGATGCGAGCATGCTGCAGAAGTATGACTATGTGAACCCTCCGGCCATCAAGCGGCTGGTTGCCGGCGGGGCGCAGCTGCGTCCGTTCACCCCGGAAATCCTCAATGCCTGTTTCGAGGCGGCCAATACGGTCTATGCCGAAATTGAAGCGACCAATGCGCCGTTCAAGAAGATCTGGGACTCCATCAAGGCTTTCCGCAACGAGCATTTCCTTTACGCTCAGGTGGCCGAATACACCTTCGACACGTTCATGATGGTCCAGCAGCGCAACGGCAAGCTCTAAGCCAGCCGTTTCGTTTTGAGCAAACAAAAGCCCGGCAGCGATGCCGGGCTTTTTCGTGTCCTGCCGTCACATTTTCGGCGGCTGGCTCAAATCCGGTGCCGCCGGTTGCGCGGGCGGCGCCGGATTGGGCGCGGGACCGCCAAGCGGCGGTGCACTGAGGTCGGTGCCCAGTCCGCCGCCAAGGCCACCACCCAAACCGCCGCCAAGCCCGCCGCCGAGATCGGAATTGGGAATCTGGATCGTCGCCGGATTGATCGTGCTGGCAGGGCCGGTGTAGTGCATGACCATTTGCGGGAACATGATCGTCAGGGCCACCATGACGATCTGGATGCCGACGAAGGGCACGGCGCCCCAATAGATCTGCCCGGTGGTGATCGGCTGGATTTTCCTGCCCGTGATCTTGTCCATATAGGGCACCTTGGCCGCCACGGAACGCAGATAGAACAGGGCAAAACCGAAGGGCGGATGCATGAAGCTGGTCTGCATGTTGATGCCGAGCAGCACGCCGAACCAGATCAGGTCGATGCCGAGCTTGTCCGCGACAGGCGCAAGCAGCGGCACGATGATGAAGGCCAGCTCGAAGAAATCGAGAAAGAACGCCAGGAAAAACACGAGGATGTTGACGACGATCAGGAATCCGACCTGTCCGCCCGGCAGGGATACCAGCAGGTGCTCGACCCAGACCTGGCCGTTGACGCCGTAGAAGGTGAGCGAGAACACACGGGCTCCGAGCAGGATGAAGAGCACGAAGGATGACAGTTTCGTCGTTGACGCCAGCGCCTGATTGATCACGCTGAAACTGAGGCGACCCTTCGAGGCGGCCATGAGCAGGGCACCGACGGCCCCCATGGCGCCGCCTTCCGTCGGCGTGGCGATGCCGAGGAAGATCGTGCCGGGCACGAGGAAGATCAGGGCGAGCGGCGGAATGAGAACGATGATCACCTGCTGCGCCAGCCGTGACATCAGATTGAGGTGGAATGAGCGGTCTGCCAGCGCGAATGCGTAGACGGCGATGGTGCCGATGGTCGCGCCCCAGATATCCGCGTTGGTTCCCGCCACGGGTTTCAGCCAGACAATCGCGGTGTAGGCGATCGCACCGGCAACGGCCAGAGCAACGATGAGCGATGTGACGCCCGATCCCAATGTGCGCGCCTCGACAGGAAGAGCCGGCATGGATTTCGGTTTGAAGATGGACAGGGTCAGGACATAGGCCATGTAGAGACCCGTCAGCACGAGGCCCGGGATCAGCGCGCCATGATACATGTCGCCGACGGAACGTCCGAGCTGGTCGGCGAGAACGATCAGGACGAGGGATGGCGGAATGATCTGTGCAAGCGTGCCGGATGCGGCGATCACGCCGGATGCCACACGGCGGTCATAGCCGTAGCGCAGCATGATCGGCAGCGAGATCAGGCCCATGGAGATGACCGATGCCGCGACGACGCCGGTGGTGGCCGCGAGCAGGGCGCCGACGAAGATGACGGCATAGGCGAGGCCGCCGCGAATCGGACCGAACAGCTGGCCGATCGTATCGAGCAGGTCCTCGGCCATGCCGGAGCGCTCGAGGATGATGCCCATGAAGGTGAAGAACGGAATGGCAAGCAGGGTGTCGTTCGACATCACCCCCCAGAACCGTTCGGGCAGGGCGTAAAGAAACGGCCAGTCGAGGGTGATCGTGCCGTTGGAATAGGGGGCAAGCTCGACGCCAATGAAGAAAAACAGCAGCCCGTTTGCAGCAAGGGCAAAGGCGACGGGGTAGCCGATCAGCATGAAGACGATCAGCGAAACGAACATGATCGGCGCCATGTTCTGCGCAATAAATTCAATCATTGCGCGCCTCCGCCATGGCGACTTCCTGCTCCGCAATCTCTTCGAGGCTGAGAGGCGGATTGGGATCGGGGATATCGCCGCGCATCACCGCAATCTTCTTGATGATTTCCGAAATGCCCTGAATGGCCAGAAGCAGGAAGCCGACCAGCAGGATCAGCTTGCCGGGCCATTGCACCAGCCCGCCGGCGCTGGGCGAGCCTTCGCCGCTGCGATAGGACAGGCTGACATAGGGGACGAAGTAAAAGCACATGAGCAGGACGAAGGGCATCAGGAAAAACAGATGCCCGAGCAGATCGATCCAGTGCTGCACCCGGCGCGAAAAGGCGCCGTAGACGATGTCGATGCGGATATGCTCGTTCTGCTGCAGCGTATAGGCCGCGGCCAGCATGAACGCGCCGCCAAACAGGAACCACTGCAATTCCAGCCAGGCATTGGATGACTGGTTGAACACCTTGCGCACGATGGCGTTGCCGGCGCTCACCACCACGGCCAGGAAAATCAGCCAGGCGACGTTGCGGCCAATAAATTCGTTGAAGCGGTCAATGGCTCTCGATACGGCAAGCAAAGCCGACATGCAGTTCCTCCCCCTCAGTCCGGCAACCCTCCGTTGCCGGGAAAAGCGCCCGGACAGCCCTTGGCCGCTCGTCAAAACGGCGGCAATGCCTTCGTTTCGGCTGTCCCTCCCGATATTCCATCTGAACTGTTACCAGCCTCATACCGGTGCAGCAACCCGGGATGTTGCAGCCCGGCCTTTGTTTTCATACGGCGGCGGTTCGGTGGTTGTCATCGCTGCATGGGCAGTCTAACAGTGGATAAAACAATCCGGGGTTGGTATTTATTGTAATGACAAGTGCCTCTTCTCTTTCCGTTGCAGGAAAGACCATTGCGGTAACAGGCGGGTCCTCAGGTCTGGGGCTCAGGATGGTTCATGTGCTTGCCGCGCATGGCGCGAATGTTGTCTCCATTTCGCGCACACCCGCGCCGGACAATGAGCACAGCCCAAATATTCTCAATATTATTGCCGATGTGACGGTTGCCGACGATATCGAGCGCGCGTTCGACGAGGCCGAGCAGAAGCTTGGAACGGTCACGGTGGTTTTCAACAATGCCGGTGTCGCCACGATGGAACGGGCGCTCACCACGACGCGCGAACAGCTGCGGCATATTTTTGAAGTGAATGTCGAGGGCGCGTTTTTCATCGCGCAGGAAGCGGCCAAACGGATGATTGCCGCCGGGGTCGGCGGATCGATCATCAATTCCTCCAGCATCCTTGCCGATGCGCCGGTCAAGGGGTCGGCGGGCTATGCCATGTCGAAGGCGGCGATCAGCCAGATGACCCGCTCCCTGGCGCTGGAATGGGCGTCGCATGCGATTCGGGTGAATGCCATTGCGCCAGGATGGTTTCCGACGCGCCTCAACGAATCCATCATGAGCGGCCCGGCGCACGGATTCCTCAAGGGCAAGAACCCGATGCGCCGCCTCGGCGAGCCTGAGGATATCGATGGCACCGTTCTGCTGCTCGCCTCCGATGCCAGCAGCTACATCACCGGCACCGTCATCACCATCGATGGCGGCCACAGCCTGCAGGGTTAAATTCGCTCCGCTTCGTTGTTGTTGGTGCGCACCGCAAGAACAAAGACCAGCAGCGCGAAGACGGCGGCATCGCGCCACAGGACCGGAAAATATCCGCCCCACAGGGATTCGATGACACCGACAGCCGCCGCGCCCAATGCCGCGTGGAGCGGTCTCGACAGGCCTCCGGCGGCGGTGATGAACAGGATCTTCAGACCGAAGATCATTCCGGTATTGAAGCTGACATTGCCGTAGTACAGCGCTGCGAGAAAGCCGGCGAGGGCGCAGACCGCACAGGCGGCAAGGATTGCCCGTGTCCGCACGCGGCGCGGATCAATCCCGCACATGGATGACGCAAACGGCTCGTCGCTCACCGCACGCCATATCCGCCCTGCGGATGTGCGTTGCATGATCACTTCACCGAAGGCGATGACGATCAGGGCCACGCCGATGTTGACGAGTTGAATCTGTGTCAGGCTGATATCGACGGCCGTGCCCAGCACATGCACCGGCTCGGCCAGCATGGGCGGAAGCCAGTAATCCCTGGTATCGGCGGCCAGGCGCGACAGTTCCATCAGGAAAATGCTGAGGCCGAGCGTCGCCACCAGAATCGTGTTCCTGTTCCCTGCCTCGAGCGGCGTGTAGATCAGTCTGGCGATGGCATAGCCGCCGAGCCCGACATACACCGCGGCAACGGCCAGCCCGAACCCGAGCGCCAGCGGCAAGGTCATCCACAGGACCGTCCAGCCGAACGCCGTGGCCAGGATGAATGTCTGGCCTGAAAAGGCAAACAGGGCGCCGAGCGACAAATCCGTTCGATGGGTCAGCCCGTGGATCAGGACATAGCCATAGGCCAGCAGCGCATAAAGCGCGGCGTTGTGGATGCCATTGATCAGCAATTGAAGGAAATAGGTCATCGGTCACCCGCAGATTCTCCTATATACTAACTTGCAAAATCGATTTTACCAGTTAGAATTTCGCCATGACCTTTGACTGGAATGCACATCGATTCAGTGGCGGCGTGCTGGCTCTTGACCTGGCCAATACGGTGGTTTTTCGTGACGCGCGCGACCGCGCGCTGGACCGGTTTTCAGACCGTTCGGAACTGCGGGGATTTGCCGAAGCGGCGGCGCAATTCCGGCAGGCGGAGTGGGGCGATGCCCGCTTCCACCCGCCGGTGCAGCCAGCGCAGATCAACCGGCTTATCGATGTGCGTGAAGCCATCAATAAGCTCTTTCGCACGGCCGTGCGGGGTGGAGGGCTCCCGCCTGCGAACATGGCGGCATTTCTGCAGCTTGGCTCGGCGCTGGTGTGCGATGAACCGGGCAGGCAGGATCTGGCGTTGCCGGGCGCAGGCAAAGGCGAACGCGACCTGTCGCTCGGCACCGCCGCTTTCCTGTCCGCCATGCGCCTTCTGGAGCCGGCGCGGCTGGAGCGGATCAAGATCTGCCCGAACTGCCATTGGCTTTATCTGGATGAAAGCCGCAACCGTAGCCGCCGCTGGTGTGACATGACCGTATGTGGAAACCGGGCCAAGGCGCAAAGACACTATCGCCGCAATCGCGAACCATCGGAATCCGGCCATGGATAGGAGCATGAATCACTGGCGCCGCCTTGTCCTGTTGCCCGTACTGGCGGGCGCATTGGCCTTGGGAGCCTGCCGCGATTCGGGCGAGGGGGATTACCTCGCCGTTGCCGGAAAGCTGTTTGTCTTCAACTACCGGATTGCCCAGGCAACCTATCATCTGACGCTGACAAAGGTCCGCAAGGTGCCGGATGATGCCATGCTCGAGACCACCTTTGAAAACCCGGCCGGAGGAGAGCCTTTCATTGTCCGGCAGAATGTCTGGCCCGCAGCCGAAAAGATTTCGGTCGACAGTCCGCCGGTCAAGTGCGTGAAGGCCGATCGTGGCTACAAGGTGACGATCCGCCTTAGGGATGCCGGAGGCAAGCTGCTGCAGACAATCGACCGGACGATGATATCGGACACGGATGAATCGGTGCTGCCCAACAGGCCGCTGGTCATCGGTCCGTTCTACGATCCCAACCCGGACAAGGACAAGCCCGACAGCGATGCTGTTGCCTGTCCGGCGTGATCCTTGGTGCCAGGGGGCATCCATACACGGGATGGCGGTTTCATGACGCCCACGCAGTCGCTTTAGGAATTGGTAATTGTGTTTCCCATTTGATAAATATCAGTTTGACATGGGGGGCAAATAAATATTCTAAATGCATGCCTCATACATAATCTGAGTATCGTTGGCGTTTGTTCGAAAGTATTCGTTAACGTATCCAATTATGGGTACAGTTATTCACGGACATTTTGATGAAAATTGAACGCAACGAGAGTATTTTTCTCGAAATTTTGTTCCTTCGCACGCTTTATGCGAACAAGAAGGCTGTCTGGTGGACCTCGGTCATCCAGATTCTTGCGACATTGGTTATTTATGTCAAAACCGATCATCCCATTTATGCGGCCTTTGCCCTCGCATTCTTCTTGATTGTCCTTGGGCGTACTGCAAACGCCAGCGCATTCGAACGAAAAGATCTTTCATCCGCCACCATGGCGGACCTGCGGACCTGGGAGTGGCGCTATCTCCTCGGGGCCATCAGCACGTGCATCCTTCTCGGCCTGCTTTGTCTGGTCAGTATCTATGTTCTCGCGGACCCCTCGGCTGCTATCACCAGTGTCGCAATCGTTGTCGCGTCGATGGTGGCGCTGGTGACGCGCAACTACGTTTCACCGACGGTCGTCATCGGCATGTCCATTGGCATTCTGGCGCCGCTGTTCCTGACATTCGTGCTTCTGGGCGGCATTTACAACTGGCTGCTGGCGCTGCTGATCCTTCCCTATTTCTGGAGCAATATCCGGATCGCATCCAAGCTGCGGCAATCGCTCTGGGATGCACTGCTGGGCAAACAGCAATTGAGCGTCGTTGTCAGCCACTTCGACGCCGCGCTGAACGGCATGCCGCAAGGGTTGCTGATGTTCGACCGCAACCAGACAATCACCGTCGCCAATATGAAGGCGGCGAAAATGATGGGCTTTGACGAGCCGGAGCAGGTTCACGGCCATTCCCTGCAGAGCCTGCTGCGGCTTGCCCGGGTCAAAGCCTATTTTCCCGAGGAGACGCAGGCTTCGTTGTCCGGCAAGATGCAGGACCTGCTCAGCGGGCGCAAGGAGCGCGACATGTTCATGTCTCCCGCCAAGCGCCATTATGAATTCACGGCAACGCCGGACCCGCAGCACGGCACGGTACTCATTTTCCAGGATGTGACCCGGCGGGCGGAAGCGGAGGCGCAGATCAGCCGCATGGCGCGCTATGACAGCCTGACGGGCCTGCCCAATCGCAGCCAGTTCGCCGAGATTGCCAGGACCTATACCGATGGCATCGAGCCGGGCACGCAGATCGCGCTGATGGTTGTCGATGTCGACGGTCTGAAGCGGACCAATGACACGTTCGGCCATCGCATTGGCGATGAATTGCTGCGCGCCTTTGCTGACCGGCTTGCCTCGATCGACGTGACGCATCCGGTCATTTCGCGCTTCGGCAGCGATGAATTCGTGCTGCTGTTTTCCGCCGGCACGCGCGATGACGTGCTGCAGAGTGTGGAGCGCATCATGGCGGCCATATCGGGGCAGTACACGATCTCCGGTCATGAAATCCTGACCGGCGCGCATGCCGGTGTGGTGATCGTCTGCGCGGCGGAGTTTGATCTTGCGGTCATGCACATGAATGCCGATCTGGCGCTCGATGTCGCCAAGAAGGACAGCCAGAAACAGTGGATGGTTTTCGTCGAGACGATGGACCATTCCTTCCGCAGCAAACAACGGCTCAAGTCGGATTTGCGCAAGGCCATTGCCGAGGGCACCCTGTCGGTCGCCTATCAGCCCATCATCAATGTCCGTACCCTGCGCATGGTCGGGTGCGAAGCGCTTTCGCGCTGGAACCACCCGGAATACGGGCAGATTTCCCCGGCGGAGTTCATTCCCATGGCGGAAGAGATGGGGCTGATCTCGGATTTGACCCAAAACGTTGTGGAGCAGGCGATCAAGGATTGCAGCCTTTGGGGGTCGCGGATTGCGGTCTCCATCAATCTGTCGTCGCACGACCTGCAGAACATGGACATGGCCGACATCATCCGCTCTGCCCTGCATCGCCACAATGTGGAGCCGGAACTGATTGAAGTCGAGGTGACGGAAGGGGCGATCATTACGGACCGCGAGGCGACGGGAGGCGTTCTCCAGAGCCTCAAGGCCATGGGGCTGCAGGTTGCCATCGACGACTTCGGCACCGGCTATTCCAGCCTGAGCTATCTGAAGGATCTGCCGGTCACCAAGGTGAAGATCGACCGCTCCTTCATCACCGATATCACAGAGGAAGGCCGTTCCCTGAAGCTTCTGCGCGGCATCGTCCAGATGACGCATGAGCTGGGCCTGTCCGTGACAATCGAGGGTCTTGAGACGCGGGAACAGTTTGCCTTGATCAACCGCTGGATCGGCGCCGAATATGTGCAGGGGTTTCTCTATGGCGCGGCCACCACGGCGGAGAATATCGCCAAGAACTTCGATATCGAGATGGTGCAGTTGCCGGTGAAGCCGCGAAACAGCGAGATCGCTGCGGCCAGCTGACCGGCGGCAGCGGCAACTGCCGCGCCATGTTCTGCGTGCTTGTGCTTGACCTGCTCCCGATCTTGTCGAAAACTCCCCCCGCTGACAAAGCCAGACTCAACAGGAAAGTATCGCTGTCATGATTGCACAAATTGCCATTGCGCCGCTCGTCGCGCTGATCGCCGGGATCATCATCCTGATCGCGCCGCGCCTGCTCAATTACGTGGTTGCGCTCTATCTCATCATCATCGGCGTGACCGGACTTTTCCCGCATCTGCTCAGCTGAGTGCAGCGGGAAGAAAGGCCCGGCCGGTAAAATCAGCGCAGTTGCCATTTTTATCGATTGAGAGGCTTTTCAGCGACCATCTGCGCATTGCGCTGCTGCAGGCTTTTCGCTATTGCCAATAGGACTAAGACTTTATGAGGTTTGAAGATGGCTGAACATCACGACACGGCGCCCGCAGAACTGGGTGCACCCATGGACTACAACGAGCATGAAAAGACGTATGATCTGTTCATTGCTCTTTCAAAATGGGGTGCGGTTGTCTGCATCGCTTTGGTAGCTGCGATGGCGTTCGGCTTTTTCGCTGGCGGGTTCTTCTCCGCAACTATTCTGTTTATTCTTATTTGCGTTGCTGCCTGGTTCGTTCTGTAAACACGCTCCATCAGCGTTGTTCATGAGCCGGGCGGATAATCCTGTTGACATCCGCTTGCATGAGCGGGCCCATCACCAGGATTGCCAATCGTCATAGCGGGGCAGGCGCGCTGGTCTTCGGGCCACTGCCTGTATAGTGGCAACATGCTTGGGGGTGAGGGCTTGGCTCAGACACTGTTCATACCGAAAGAGACCGACGTAAATGAACCGCGGGTTGGCGGTTCGGCGGAAACGGTCAAGAAACTGATCGGTCTTGGTTTTTCAGTCATTGTGGAAGGCGGCGCGGGTGTCCTGTCCCGCATTCCGGACCGCGAATTCGAAGCGGCGGGCGCGACCATCGGCAAAACCGCCGACATCCGCAATGCCGATGTCGTTCTGAAAGTCCGGCGTCCATCCACGGCTGAGCTCAAATCCTATAAAAAGGGCGCTGTTGTCATCGCCATGCTCGACCCTTACGGCAACGATGCTGCCGTCAAGGAACTGGCCGATGCGGGTGTCACCGCCTTCACCATGGAATTCATGCCGCGCATCACGCGGGCGCAGGTCATGGACGTGCTGTCGAGCCAGGCCAACCTTGCCGGCTATCAGGCGGTGGTCGATGCTGCCGGGGAATATGACCGGGCCCTGCCGATGATGATGACGGCGGCCGGTACCGTTCCTGCGGCCAAGATCTTCATCATGGGCGTCGGCGTTGCCGGTCTGCAGGCGATTGCCACGGCGCGCCGCATGGGCGCCGTCGTCACCGCGACGGACGTGCGCCCCGCCGTGAAGGAACAGGTCGCTTCGCTCGGTGCGAAATTCCTCGCCGTCGAGGACGACGAGTTCAAGGCGGCTGAAACCGCCGGCGGCTACGCCAAGGAAATGTCGAAGGAATATCAGGCAAAGCAGGCGGCGCTGGTTGCCGACCATATTGCCAAGCAGGATATCATCATCACCACAGCGCTCATTCCCGGACGGCCCGCACCGCGGCTCGTCACCCGGGAAATGTATGCGCGCATGCGTCCTGGCTCGGTCATCGTCGATCTCGCTGTCGAGCGCGGCGGCAATGTCGAAGGGGCTGTGGCGGGCAAGACCGTCGATGTCGACGGTGTGAAGATCGTCGGTCATCTCAATGTCGCCGGCCGTATCGCAGCGACCGCCTCGCAGCTCTACGCCAAGAACCTCTTGGCTTTCGTCGAGACGCTGGTCGACAAGGATGCCAAGGTTATCAAGATCAATTTTGATGACGAGCTGGTCAAGGCAACCGTGCTGACCCATGACGGCAAGGTGGTCCATCCGAACTTTGCCGCAGCGGCAACAATGGCTGCCGCACCTGCGGCGAAACCCGCAGCCAAAAAGGCTGCGGCCAAGGCAGCGCCAGCCGCACCGGCGGAGGCAAAGGCAGAGCCCAAGAAAGCTGCGGCCAAGGCAGCGCCGAAAAAAGCAGCCGCACCCAAGAAAACCGCGCCCAAAACGGCGGCCCCCAAAACGACTGAAGGAGAGGCGTGATGGCTGATACCGCACTCGAAAAAGCGCTTGATAGTCTCAATCAGGCGGCCGAAACGGTTCGCCAGGTGGCTGAAAACATGCCGGAAGCAGCCGGCGCTGCGGCCCATGCGGTGACCGGCGGTGCCGTCGATCCCTTCGTCTTCCGCCTCGCGATCTTCGTGCTGGCGATCTTTGTCGGCTATTACGTGGTCTGGTCGGTAACACCGGCCCTGCACACGCCGCTCATGGCCGTCACCAACGCCATCTCGTCGGTTATCGTCGTCGGTGCGCTGCTTGCGGTTGGCCTGTCGGCCAGCGGTTTTGCCACCGGCTTCGGCTTCATCGCCCTGGTGCTTGCCAGCGTCAATATCTTTGGCGGCTTCCTTGTGACCCATCGCATGCTCGCCATGTACAAGAAAAAAGAAAAGTGAGACCTGGGCAATGAGCGTAAATCTCGCAGCTTTTCTTTATCTTGTCTCCGGCGTCCTGTTCATTCTGGCGCTGCGCGGCCTGTCGCATCCCACCACAAGCCGTCAGGGTAATTTCTACGGCATGATCGGCATGGGCATATCGATCCTCACCACACTCACCCTTGCCGAGCCGAGCTTCAGAGGTCTTGGCCTCATCGTCATCGGTCTTGCCATCGGCGGCGGCGTCGGTGCCTATACGGCCAAGCGCATCGCCATGACGGCCATGCCGCAGCTGGTTGCCGCCTTCCACTCGCTGGTCGGTCTGGCCGCCGTCATGGTGGCTGCGGCCGCCATCTACTCGCCCAACTCCTTCGGGATCGGCGAAGTCGGCTCCATTCACGGGCAGGCGCTGGTGGAAATGTCGCTGGGTGTCGCCATCGGCGCGATCACCTTTACCGGCTCCATCATCGCCTTCCTCAAGCTCGACGGCCGCATGTCCGGCAAACCGATCATGCTGCCGGGCCGCCATGTGCTCAATGCGGGCCTGGCGATTGCAATCGTCGTGCTGGTCGTGGCGCTGGTGATGAGCGAAAGCCATTTCGTCTTCTGGCTGATCGTCCTGCTCTCGCTGGTTCTGGGTGTACTGATCATCGTGCCGATCGGCGGCGCCGACATGCCCGTCGTGGTGTCGATGCTCAACTCCTATTCGGGTTGGGCGGCGGCCGGTATCGGCTTCACTCTTGGCAACCTGGCGCTGATCATCACCGGCGCGCTGGTGGGCTCTTCCGGTGCCATTCTGTCCTATATCATGTGCAAGGGCATGAACCGCTCGTTCATCTCGGTCATTCTCGGCGGCTTCGGCGGCGAGACCGGTGGTGCTGCGGCCGGTGAAGTCGAACAGCGCCCGGTCAAGCAGGGCTCGGCCGACGATGCCGCCTTCATCATGAAGAACGCCTCCAAGGTCATCATCGTGCCGGGTTACGGCATGGCGGTGGCGCAGGCCCAGCACGCCCTGCGTGAAATGGCCGACAAGCTGAAGGCTGAGGGTGTGGAAGTCAAATATGCCATCCATCCGGTCGCGGGCCGTATGCCCGGTCATATGAACGTGCTTCTGGCCGAAGCCAATGTTCCCTATGACGAAGTATTCGAGCTGGAAGACATCAACTCCGAGTTTGCGCAGGCCGACGTGGCTTTCGTCATCGGTGCCAATGACGTCACCAACCCGGCGGCGAAGACCGACCCGAAATCACCGATCTTCGGCATGCCGATCCTCGATGTGGACAAGGCTGGCACGGTTCTGTTCATCAAGCGCGGCATGGGCTCCGGTTATGCCGGCGTCGAGAACGAACTGTTCTTCCGCGACAACACGATGATGCTGTTTGCCGACGCCAAGAAGATGGTCGAAAACATCGTCAAGGCGCTGGATCACTGATCCGGTTGCCTCCGACATATCAACTGAAAGCCCGCCGCATCGGCGGGCTTTTTCATTTCAAGGTCTGTTGGATTGTCCGCTGAATCTTTTGCTCAAATGCGGCCAGCCGGGCAGGGTCGAGTTTCTCGCAGTTGTAGAGCGACAGCATAGAGAAGCGCGCCTTGGGTGCGCAGGTGCCGATGATGGCCGTGCCCAGGATACGGCGCACCGGACGGAACATGATCAGCCGGTCGATCCACCAGGGCGATCCGAGCGTGGTGATGGCGATGCACGCGGTCATGGCGTTGAGACGGGGGATCATCCGGCCGAAGTCCGGCGCATGATCGTAGGCAGTGCCTGGCACGAAGACCCGGTCGATCCAGCCCTTCAGGATGGCAGGCAGTCCGAACCACCAGGTGGGAAAAATCAGGATGAGCACATCCGCATTCTGCAAGGCGTCGTCGTCGTCCGTGACGCCGGAGGCATCGTATTGCGTGGTGTAGTAGCTTTGCCTTTCCTCGGGCGAAAGCCTGGGATCAAAACCACGCCGATAAAGATCGAACAGCTGCAGTTCATGCGGTGACGCGGCAATCTGTTCCGCCACCAACGCGGTCAGGTGCCCGCACAGGCTGTCTTTCAGGGGGTGAGCGGAAACAACGACGAACCGCTTCATGGGATGGGATCAGGAGCGCGTGCGCGCCAGGCCATCAAGGGCAGGCTTGTACTTGGGATCGAGCTGTGCCGCCTTGGCGTAGGATTTCGCCGCGCGGGCCTTGTCGCCGCGATGCTCATAGATCAGCGCCTGATTGGCCCAACCCTCGGCAATCGTGCCGTCCAGCTTGATCGCATTGTTGAAATCGTCAAAGGCGTTGTCGTCATCGCCCATGGCCACATAGGAAATGCCGCGGCCGTTATAGGGCTCGGCGGCATCGGGCTGCAGCGAGATCGCCGTGGAGAAATCTTCGATCGCCTGCTTGTGCTGGCCGCGCGCCTGATAGATCAGGCCGCGATTGTGATAGGCGCGGGGATCGGTGGTGTTGAGCTGGATGGCCTGCTGGAAATCGCTGAAGGCGCGGTCGAGCTGCCCCGACAGGCGGTAGAGATTGCCACGGCCGATATAGGCGGCGTCATATTGCGGATTGATCTGGATGGACTTGCTGTAGTCCGCTGCCGCCTGGGCCGTGTTGCCCATGTTGCGGTAGACCAGCGCGCGGTTCGCATAGGCCTGGTAGAAATTCGGGTTCAACTGCAACGCCGTGTTGAAATCCTTGATCGCATCGCTGTTGCGGCCGGCCCGGCCAAAAGCGGAGCCGCGCACATTGTAGGCTTCGGGATCACGGGGATTGCTGCGGATGACGCTGTCGAGCGAACTGATGTTCTCGGAAGACCCTTGCGCCTTGTCGATCCCGGTCATGTCACTGGTCGAGGTCTGGCACCCGGCAACCGCCAGGGTGAGAACCGAAGCGATCACCAGTCCGGTGGTGCGCAACGCCTTGAATACCGATTGCGGGTCGCGATACGAAACCATTTCAAGTGAATGTGTCATACTCTTGGTATCCCGTTCAATCGAAAACGCAAAAAGGGCGGTGTGACGCAAGCCACTCCACCCCGTTATTGTGTCAAGGCGTTAATAAATGCTGATCAACGAGCCGCAGAAGCGCGGACCGGTGCCTTGCGTGCTGGCATTGGCAGAAGACCTTCGCGCTGTGCCTGCTTGCGGGCAAGCTTGCGGGCGCGGCTGATGGCTTCTGCCTTCTGGCGGGCGCGCTTGATCGAGGGCTTCTCGTAATGATCATGCATCTTCATTTCGCGGAACATGCCTTCGCGCTGCATCTTCTTCTTGAGAACGCGGAGAGCCTGATCAACATTGTTTTCGCGTACGAGTACCTGCACGTTTTATCCTGTATCTCTTAGAATTTCGTTGAGCTTGAATCCGAACCCATATCCTTGGTCAGTGGGTCAGCAATCCAAACTTCGCGACGGTCATCCATCGCAAACTGACGAGGCCATTATCAGAATGGCAATGGAATGTCCATGGTGAAGCTGTTTAAAATGGCGGATATTCTTCCCCGCCGCCGGTTCACGCGCCCGTGCAATTTTAGAATAACCGGCACGGAACGCCAATCTCCGTCGCAAAATGGCAAAAGACCTTTGAGCGGATGCGTTACTGATGCATAAAAGTGCGATCCTGCGCTTGAAAATCGATGTCGATTTCAGGACAGGATACTGCTCTCGCAAATCGTGGAACAAAACGCTCTGCCAAGGTCACCGGTATGGCCGAAAGCTCTGCAAAGGATTGAATGATGCGGAAATATTCAGTGTTTGCTTTGGCCCGCGAGGCATTGCGTGCCCACAAGGGGTGGGAGCAGCAATGGACGTCGCCCGAACCCAAGTCGGAATATGACGTCATCATTGTTGGCGCTGGCGGACATGGTCTTGCCACCGCCTACTACCTGGCGAAGGAACATGGCATCACCAATGTCGCAGTTCTGGAAAAGGGCTGGCTGGGCGGCGGCAACACCGGCCGCAACACCACGATCATCCGGTCCAACTATCTCTATGACGAATCGGCCGGCATTTACGAACATGCGGTGAAATTGTGGGAGGGCCTGAGCCAGGACCTCAACTACAACGTCATGTATTCGGCGCGCGGCGTGATGATGCTGGCGCACAATATCCACGACGTCCAGGTGTTCAAGCGCCATATCCACGCCAACCGGCTGAACGGCATCGACAATGAATGGCTGACGCCGGAACAGGTCAAGGAATTCTGCCCGCCGATCAACCTCTCCGCCGATGCGCGCTATCCCATCATCGGCGCGGCCCTGCAGCGGCGCGGCGGCACCGCCCGCCATGATGCAGTCGCCTGGGGCTATGCCCGCGCGGCTGCCGATCGCGGCGTGCATATCATCCAGAACTGCGAAGTGACCGGCATTCGCCGCGCGCCCAATGGCGCGGTTGTCGGTGTCGATACCAATCGTGGCCCGATCAATGCCAAGAAGGTCGGTGTGGTGGCCGCCGGTCATACCTCGGTGATCATGAACATGGCCGGCGTGCGCATGCCGCTGGAAAGCTATCCGCTGCAGGCGCTGGTATCCGAGCCGGTCAAGCCGCTGATCCCCTGCGTGATCATGTCGAACACCGTGCACGCCTATATCTCGCAGTCCGACAAGGGCGAAATGGTCATCGGCGCGGGGACGGACCAGTATACGTCCTATTCCCAGACCGGCGGCCTGCACATCATCAATCACACGTTGGATGCGATCTGCGAAATGTTCCCGGTGCTGACACGGCTGAAAATGCTGCGGTCCTGGGGCGGCATCGTCGACGTGACGCCGGACCGTTCGCCGATTCTCGCCAAGACACCTGTCCCCGGCCTCTACGTGAATTGCGGCTGGGGTACCGGCGGGTTCAAGGCAACGCCCGGCTCCGGCAATGTGTTCGCCCACACGATCGCCCGGGACGAGCCGCACCGGATCAATGCGCCGTTCACGCTCGAGCGCTTCACCACCGGGCGCCTGATCGACGAAGCCGCTGCCGCCGCCGTGGCGCACTGACAGATTCAAGAAACGAGACGACGACAATGCTTCTCATCAAATGCCCCTATTGCGAAGAAGAGCGCCCGGAACTGGAATTCCGCAACGCGGGTGAAGCGCATCTCGTGCGCTCCCCGGCCATATCGGAACAATCGGACGAAGACTTTGCCGCCTTCCTGTATTTCCGCCAGAACCCCAAGGGGCTGCAGTTCGAGCGCTGGCGGCATATCCATGGCTGCGGACGTTTCTTCAATGCCGTGCGCGATTCCGTCTCCGACAAGTTCCTGACCGTCTACAAGGCGGGCGAGCCGCGCCCGGATGTCGAAACGCTTCTCAATCCGGAAACCGTTTCCGATGCTGAACCTGCAAAGAAACGCGCCCCCCGCGCCAAGAAAGGGGAGCTGTAAGCCATGAGCATTCCATCCCACTCCGGAAGCAACCGTATTGCCGGTGCCGGCCGCCTGGTCCCGGCGAAGACCGTCCGCTTCACCTTTGACGGGCAGAGCCTGACGGGTCTTGAAGGCGACACGCTGGCCTCGGCGCTGCTGGCCAACGGCATTCATCTGGTCGGCCGTTCGTTCAAATATCACCGTCCGCGCGGCATCCTCTCCGCAGGCAGCGAAGAGCCGAATGCGCTTGTTGATATCGAGCGGGACAAATCCCGCAAGCAGCCGAACGTGCGGGCGACCGTGCAGGAGATCTATGACGGGCTGCAGGTCAAGTCGCAGAACCGCTGGCCGTCGCTGACCTTCGACGTTGGTGCGATCAATGACGTATTCTCGCCCATGCTGCCCGCAGGCTTCTATTACAAGACGTTCATGTGGCCGAAGTTCGCATGGAAAACCATCTACGAGCCAAAGATCCGCGCTGCGGCCGGTCTTGGCGTTGTTCCCGGTGAAGCCGATACGGACCGCTATTCGAACCGTTTCGCCCATTGCGATGTGCTGGTGGTCGGCGGCGGTGCCGCTGGTCTGGCCGCTGCGCTGAGTGCCGCGCAGACGGGTGCCAAGGTCATCATCTGCGATGAGCAGGCGGAAGCGGGCGGTGCCCTGCGCTACGAGACCGACGTGACCATCGACGGCAAGCCGGGCTATGACTGGGCGACGGAAACGCTGGCATCCCTGCGTGCTCTGGAGAATGTCACGGTTCTCACCCGCACCACGGCGTTCGGTTACTACGCCCAGAATTTTGTCGGCCTTGTCGAGCGGATCAGCGATCATCTGAGCAATCCGGGTTCCGACATGCCGAGGGAACGCCTGTGGCAGGTGCGCGCCAAGAAGGTTGTTCTGGCAACCGGTGCCATCGAACGGCACATGGTTTTCGCCAACAATGACCGTCCCGGCATTCTGCTGGCTTCGGCAGCGCGCGCCTATCTCAACCAGTATGGTGTCGCGGTCGGCCGCAAGGTCGGGGTCTATACCGCCAATGATTCCGCCTATGCGGCGGCCATTGACCTGAAGCGTGCCGGCGTCGATGTCCCCGTCATTGTCGATACGCGCGACAATCCGTCTTCGCCGGTTATCGAAGAAGCCCGTTCACTCGGCATCGATGTCGTGACCGGGCATGCGGTGTTCAGCGCCGGCGGCAAGCGCCGCGTCTCCTCCATCAGCATCCGCCCGAACAAGGGCGGCAATGAGCGCAAGGTCGTTGTCGACGCGCTGATCATGTCCGCCGGCTGGACGCCCTCCGTGCATCTGTTTTCGCAGTCGCGCGGCAAGGTGGCGTGGGATGCTGCCAATGAGCGGTTCCTGCCCGGCACCTATGCGCAGGATTGCGTCTCGGTCGGTGCCTGCAATGGCAGCGACGGGCTGCAGCAGGCGCTGGACGAAGCCGTTGCCGCCGGCGGCAAGCTCGCCGGTGAGGCCGGTTTCAAGGGCAAGACCGTAGCACTCAAGGCAACGGGCGGAACCGACTGGGTTCTCGGCATGATCGGCTCGGCGCCGGGTGCCGGTGCCGATACGACGGTCAAGGCTTTCGTCGATTTCCAGAACGACGTGACCGCCAAGGACGTGCGCCTTGCGGTGCGCGAAGGCATGCATTCCATCGAGCATGTCAAGCGTTTCACCACCAACGGCATGGCCACCGATCAGGGAAAGACATCCAACCTGCACGGGCTGGCCATTGCCGCTGAAGCGCTCAACCGGCCGATCCCGGCCGTCGGCCTGACAACCTTCCGTGCGCCGTTCACGCCGGTGACCTTCGGTGCAATCGTCAACCATGCCCGCCATGACCTGTTCGATCCCACCCGCCGCACGCCGATGCATGCGTGGCATGCGGCACAGGGCGCGGCCTTCGAGGATGTCGGGCAGTGGAAGCGCGCCTGGTACTATCCGCAGGCAGGCGAAGACATGCATGCGGCGGTGAACCGCGAATGCGTCGCCGTGCGCAACCAGGCCGGTATCTTCGACGCCTCGACACTCGGCAAGATCGAAGTGGTCGGCCCCGATGCGGCAAAATTCCTCGAGCTGCTCTACACCAATCCATGGGAAAAACTCGGTGTCGGCCGCCTGCGCTATGGCATCATGCTGCGCGAAGACGGTTTCATCTATGATGACGGCGTCGTTGGCCGATTGGCCGAGGATCGCTTCCACGTGACGACGACGACCGGCGGTGCGCCGCGCGTCATGAACCACATGGAAGACTATCTGCAGACGGAATTCCCGCATCTCAACGTCTGGCTGACCTCGACGACCGAGCAATGGGCCGTCATTGCGGTGCAGGGGCCGAAAGCCCGCGAGATCATCGCGCCGCTGGTGGAAGGCATCGACCTTTCCAATGAAGCCATGCCACATATGAGCGTGCGCGAAGGCAGGATATGCGGTGTGCCGACACGCCTGTTCCGCATGTCCTTCACCGGTGAAGCGGGCTATGAAATCAACGTGCCTGCCGACTATGGCCGGGCCGTCTGGGAAGCCGTCTACGAGCGCGGCAAGCCGCTGGGCCTGACGCCCTACGGCACCGAGGCCATGCACGTGCTGCGCGCCGAGAAGGGCTATATCATCGTCGGCCAGGACACGGACGGCACGGTGACGCCGCAGGATGCGGGCCTGACCTGGGCCATCGGCAAGAACAAGACGGACTATGTCGGCATTCGCGGCCTGTTGCGCCGCGACCTGGTGGCGGATGGCCGCAAGCAGCTGGTTGGCCTGAAGACCAAAGATGCCCATGTGGTGCTGGAGGAGGGCGCGCAGATCGTCGCCAATCCGAACCAGCCCGTGCCGATGACGATGATCGGCCATGTGACGTCCTCCTACTGGTCGCAGAATTGCGGCCGGTCGATTGCCATGGCCCTGGTGATCGACGGAACAAAGCGGCTCGGTGAAACGCTCTATGTGCCGATGCCCGATGGTGTGATCGAAGTGGAAGTGACCGGAACGGTGTTCTTCGACGAAAAGGGAGAACGGTTGAATGGCTGACCTTGCTCAAGCAGCGCAGCGTGCGCATCCATTGCAGACCGGCCATGCCGGGGTCGGGTCCGTATCGGTAACCCTTGCTGATAACGCCACCCGCGTTTCGCTGCGGGCACGGCCCGATGCGGTGGCGGCGCTGTCCAAGGCGCTTGGCCTGTCCCTGCCGCTGAAGCCGAAGACAACGACCAGTCAGGGCAACCGTGCGGCCCTGTGGATCGGTCCGGATGAATGGCTTCTTCTCGACGTGGACGGCAGTTCGCTGGTGGCCGATCTTGCCAAGGTGAAGGTGCTGCATTCCGCCGTCGACGTCTCCCATCGCAATGTCGGGATCATTGTCTCCGGCAAGGGTGCCGACGCTGTTGTCAATGGCGGTTGCCCGCAGGACCTGTCGCTCGGCGCCTTTCCGGTCGGCGCGGCCTCACGCACGGTGCTCGGCAAGATCGAGATCGTGCTGTGGCGGACGGCCGAGGACACGTTCCGGGTTGAATGCTGGCGCTCCTTCTCCGGCTATGCCTACAGCTTTCTGCAGGAATCCGCGCGGGATGTTGCAGTCTGACGGTTGGACCGGAAGCAACGATGATCTTTTTGCCGAATGCGCGAGTATTTGACAGCCCCGCGTAATAATAGTGTGCAGATTGATCGCCGGTGAAGTTATCGATCACAATTGCGCCGTGCTTTGCCATAATGAGAATGCCGATGGCTGCCGATTCGCGCGGTCGCGTCGCGAGAGTGGTTTATGGCTGTCAAAAAGCGCCTTGTTATCAATTTTACAGGCTATGAAGGCTTGCATCCCGATGCCGTGCGCGGGCGCTATCTCAATGCCTCGGCCGATTTCAACACGCTCTGGCACACGAAAACCAAAGCGGGGCCCATGCAGCCGGAGGGGCCGAACATCGCCTCGATGCAGCTTGATACAACCGGGGCGAACTGGACGGTCGAAACCGAGTTCTGCCAGTACGGCACGGCTGATATCTTCGATGCCTATTCCGCGCGCAATGTCGTAACGCGCTTTGCCACCGGCCTGATGGCGTTTCTCGATATTCTCATCACCGGCACCTTCTGGCGGTATCTGCGCACAAGCTGGCGGTTCTGCATCTTCTTCATGTGGCCGTTTGCGCTGACCTGTTTCATTTCGCTGGTCGCGCTGCTGATCGGGCTTGGACCATTGTTTGGCGGTTTCAGCGCCTACCACATGTTTTGGACCATTCCCCTTGCGCTCGCCATCGCCCGCCTCCTGATCCGCTGGCCGGGGGAAAAGGTGTTCCTTTCCTACCTCTTGGATGACTGGGCGGCGGCGTCAGACCGGATTTACCGCCGCAGTCCGGCTTTGCTGGAACGGCGCAAGGCTTTTGCCGACCACCTGACCGAGAAGCTGCGGGAGAGCGGCGCGGACGAGGTGGTCATCATCGGGCACAGCCTTGGCACGGTGCCGGCTGTCGAGGCCATTGCCGATGTCTGGCGCAGTGCGCCGCAGCTCATCAGGCAACAGCCGGTTTCGCTGGTAGCGACCGGCTCGTGCCTGTT
This sequence comes from uncultured Phyllobacterium sp., assembly GCF_902479695.1. NCBI lineage: Bacteria > Pseudomonadati > Pseudomonadota > Alphaproteobacteria > Hyphomicrobiales > Phyllobacteriaceae > Phyllobacterium > uncultured Phyllobacterium sp. The sequence continues at coordinate 30,019 of NZ_CABSQF010000038.1, forward strand.
GATGATCGCCTTTCATCCGCGTGCAACGGATTTGCGGGAAGACGTGCGGGTTGTCCTGCAGGATACGCCGGTTCTGTGGGCGGAGTATCAGACCATTGCGGATATCGTGCATTTCTACCGGTCGAACCCGGCGGCGGCGCTGGGGATAATCCCGCGCACCGAACCGCTGATCCGGCGTATCCGGTTCAAGCATATTCACAGCGCCAAGCGCTATGCGCGTGCCAAGAAGAATTTTTTCAAGATGCACCTTCTGTTTCTGAAGGGCGCACAAATCCGCAATGCCTACGATATGGGCATGTTCGTGCAGGGGCCGTTTGCCTTCCAGGATCTGGCCGTGCGCGACAGTGCGCCGCCGCTGGACGATGCCGGGCGGCTTGTCGAGGCGGTCCGCGCCTGATCAGTCCATTTCCGGCGGATGCTCGAGCACGGCAATCGTCAGCCAGTTGGCAACGAGTGCCGGTTTGATCGAGCCTTCGATTTCCAGGGTGACTTCGTAGTTGTTGAGCACGCGGCCGGACGGGCGGATATCCGCATCCACCAGCTTGAAGCGGGCACGCACCTGCTTGCCGGATTTGACCGGTGCCATGAAGCGTACCTTGTCGAAACCGTAATTGATGCCCATCGTCGCGCCTTCGATCATCGGCAATGCCTCATAGGCGAGCGTCGACAGCAGCGAGATGGTCAGGAAGCCATGGGCGATGGTGCCGCCGAACGGCGTTTCCTTGGCCGCGCGCTCCGGATCGGTATGGATGAATTGGTGATCATCGGTTGCATCGGCAAACTTGTCGATCATGTCCTGGCTGACCACGCGCCATTCCGAACAGCCGATTTCTGTGCCGACACCGGCCTTCAACTGCTTGAGCGTGATAGCGTTCTTCATGGTTCCAAGGCTTTCCGAAAATTGGATCAGATCATCGATGGGGCTGTCGATAGACTTTTATGAGCCAAATGTCATCCCTTGCGCGCTGCCGTCTTGCTTGACGCCAGTTCAATATGGGCAAGCATGCCTCTGATCAGCGTATCGAAGATCAGCCGAAAGCGGTGTGAAGACCGCAGGTTTTCGTGCATGGCGATCCAGGTCGGAAGTACGATCGAAAACGCGTCGGGCAGCAGGCACACGAGGTCGGGATTTGCCTGGCCGAGACTGTCCTGGCATATGCCGATGCCAATTCCTGATCGGATAGCGGCGAGTTGGGCCAGATTGTTGTCCGTGCGATAGCTGAACTCAAGCTCATGCGACATCGGAAAACGTTTCTCGATGCTGCGTATGAAGGCGGTCTGTCTGTCGAACCCGATGAGCCGGTGATTTTTCAATTCTGCCAGCGTGCGGGGCGCGCCGTATCTGGCAAGATAGGCACGGTGCGCGTAGAGCCCGAGCGAAATGCCCCCGACATTGCGCACAAGCAGCGCCTCCTGCGTGGGCTCTGCCATTCTGACAGCAATATCAACCTCGCGGTTCAAGAGATTTTCGACCGTATCGGAGGCGGATAATTCGATGTGCAAGGCGGGATATGTCTCAAGCAGTGGCGCAAGTATCTGTGGGAGAACTTCGGTGCCGATAACCTCGCTTGCGCCAATGCGTACCGTGCCTTCCACCGCGTCACGCTGTGCTGTTGCCAGACGGACAAGTGCCGCGGCATTGGCAGCCATGGCGGCAGCGTAGGGTTGCAATTCCAGCGCGGCATCGGTTGCAAGCAGGCCGTTCGGCGAGCGGGTGAAGAGCTGGGCGCCAATAAGGTCCTCCAGCGTATCGATATGCCGTCCCACGGTAGGCTGTGTCAAACCGAGCTCGCGCGCCGCTGCCGACAGTGAGCCTTGCCGGATGACATGAAGAAAAGTCCAGTAAAGATCCCAGTTCGGCATCTGTTGCATTATTTATGTATAGCTAGTCAAGGAATTTTGTCAATTTTGTTTATCTTATTGCTGGTGCACTGTCGCCGAGACAACGGAGAAAACGCGCATGCAATCAACAGAACAGAAGATGGCGCTTGTATTGGGTGCAACAGGTGGCATCGGCGGTGCGGTAGCACGCAACCTCCTGAAGCGAGGCTGGCATATCAAGGCCCTGACGCGCGACATCGGCAAGGCCGGGAAAGCCGCGGGTGATTTTGAATGGATTGCGGGTGACGCCCTCAATCCGGTGGATGTCAGCAAGGCAGCAGAGGGCGTGTCCCTGATCGTCCATGCCGTCAACCCGCCCGGATACCGGGACTGGGAGAAGCTTGTTGTGCCCATGCTCGACAATACCATCGCTGCGGCAAAACAGGTGGGCGCCCGCGTGCTTCTGCCCGGCACTGTCTATAATTTCGGACCCGATGCCTTTCCGGTTCTGGGCGAGGACAGTCCGCAACATCCCGTCACGCGAAAAGGCAGGCTGCGTGTCATGATGGAGCAGCGTCTGAAGGATGCTTCCGCATCCGGTCTCGATGTCCTGATCGTGCGCGCTGGTGATTTCTTTGGTCCGAAGGCCGCAAACAACTGGTTCTCGCAAGGGCTTGTCACGCCGGGAAAGCCGGTATCGCTCGTCAGCAACCCTTCAAGGCGCGGAATCGGGCATCAATGGGCGTTTCTTCCCGATGTCGCTGAAACAATGGCTCAACTGGTCGACCGGGCGGAAACCCTTCCCCGTTTTGCGGTCTATCACATGGAAGGCTTCTGGGATGCGGATGGCATGCAGATGGCAGCCGCCATCAGGCGTGTGGTTGGCCGCCCGGTGAAGGTCAGATCGTTTCCGTGGTGGATCGTGCCGATCATGGCACCCTTCAATGCGTTCATGCATGAGTTGAAGGAGATGCGGTATCTGTGGAAGCAACCGCTGCGCATGACGAACACGCGGCTGGTGGGTACGCTCGGAGCCGAGCCAAGGACACCGATCGACGAGGCAGTACGGCAGACACTGGCTGACCTCGGCTGTCTCTGACAGCCCGGGTTGCCTTTGGCCGGTTTCGCCTTCACGCGGCAAAGCTGCCACGAACCGCAGATGCAAAACAGAATATGGTTCAGGGAAGTTCGGATGGTGGGCGTGACAGGGATTGAACCTGTGACCCCTACGATGTCAACGTAGTGCTCTCCCGCTGAGCTACACGCCCATCCGACAGGGGCGCATACACCATATTGATTCCGGTCCGTCAATAGGGTTGGAAGAAGTTATCAGGCTTTCTTCACCGGAGCAGGCAGATAGGGCCTTTGATCAGGCCGCTACCAGCATTTTTTCGATCTCATTGACGAGATCGCGCAGGTGGAAAGGCTTGGAAAGCACTTTCGCATCCTTCGGCGCTTTCGAATCGGAATTCAGCGCCACGGCGGCAAAGCCGGTGATGAACATGATTTTCAGATCCGGGTCGATTTCCGACGCACGGCGTGCCAGCTCGATGCCGTCCATCTCCGGCATGACAATGTCGGTGAGCAGCAGTGAAAACGGCTCTTCGCGCAACCGGTCGTAGGCGCTTGCGCCATTGTCGAAAGGCGTGACGTGATATCCTGCCTTCTCCAGCGCCTTCACCAGGAAGCGCCGCATGTCATTGTCATCTTCTGCTAGCAGGATTCTCTTCATCAGTCCGTCCGAATTGTCTGTCGCCTGATCATCCCCAGACAGGCGCCCCATCATGCTTAACAAGACGCTTTTTTGGTAAAGATCGCGTGAATGATTTGCTGAAAATAAGGGGGAACCCCGGAAAAGTCGAGCAAGATCGCAGCCGGGCGGCTGAAGAATGCGCTTGGTCCGGTCAGCCCGGAAAAGTTCCGCTGCCTTTGGCGGCTGATCAATTCCCTCCGGGGCGAAGTTGCTCTAAAGTAACGGCATATTCAAGCAAACCGTCGAAGTGAATGATGACCCTCGAGCGCGATTTCCCTGACAAGCTGCCCTATGAACTGCGCCGGCCGGCTGACCAGCGTATTCCGTTTGTGTTCAATTCGCCGCACAGCGGTCAGGTCTATCCGCCGGCCTTCCTGCAGCAGTCGCAGCTCGATGCGCAAACGATTCGCCGCTCGGAAGACTGTTTTGTCGACCAGCTCTTTGCTGCCAGCGTCATGCTCGGTGCGCCGATGCTGGTGGCGCATTTCCCCCGCGCCTATCTCGACGTCAACCGCGAGCCCTATGAACTCGACGCGAAGATGTTCAGCGATTCGCTTCCCTCCTATGCCAATGCAAATTCGGCCCGGGTTGCCGGCGGTCTTGGCACCGTTCCGCGCCTTGTCGGCGAAGGGCAGGAAATCTACGCGCAGAAACTGCCTGTCGAGGAAGCGCTCGGCCGCATCACCACAATCTACAAGCCCTATCATGCGCTGCTTGCCGGGATGCTGGTGGAAACGCGCAGCCGTTTTGGCTATGGCGTTCTCGTCGATTGCCATTCCATGCCCACCGGCATCCGGTTTCCGGAAAGCGGCCTGCGCCCGGATTTCATCATCGGGGACCGGTTCGGCACCAGCTGTTCGCCGGAATTGACGCACACCGCCATCCACCTCCTGCGCGAGATGGGCTATGCGGTGGCGCACAACAAGCCCTATGCGGGCGGTTACATCACCGAACATTACGGGCGTCCGCTCAAGCGTTTCCACGCATTGCAGATCGAGGTCAATCGCGGCCTTTATCTCAATGAGCACAATTACGAGCGCAAATCGGGCTTCGGGCAGCTGCAGCGCGATATCAGCCAGTTCCTGGCCGATCTCGTTTCGCTGCCGGACTTCCACTTCCTCGATGTGCCGCTCGCGGCGGAATAGGGTCTTGTTGCTGTTGCCCGTCTGCAAACAAAAAAAGACCGCGCAAGTGCGCGGTCCAAGTCTAGGGAGGAAACGCCCAAGGAGGGCATAGACAGGTCACCCCGTCTGTTAACCAATCTATGCTGCATCGCACAAATGTCAAGTGATTTGTGCGTTTTTTTAAGCACGATAATTATGTGCCTAAAAAAAATGCAATAATTTAGCCGACAATGCAGGTAAATGAGAAAATTTTGATCGCGAGGAACCATTTTGGCCATTGAACTTTCGTTTTTGCGGCGGATTGCCGAGGTTGCGGCAGCGCAGACATTGCCCCGCTTTCGCACCGTTTCGTCCATCGACAACAAATATCAGGTGGGATTCGACCCGGTCACCGAGGCCGACAGGGAGGCCGAACGGGCGATTCGCGCGCTGATCAACAGCACCTTTCCCGCTCACGGCATCATGGGCGAGGAGTTCGGTTCGGAAAATCTCGACGCCTCGCATGTCTGGGTGATCGATCCCATCGACGGCACGCGCGCCTTCATTTCAGGCCTGCCGGTGTGGGGCACGCTTGCGGGCTTGACCATCGATGGCGATGCGGTGGCCGGCGTCATGGCGCAGCCCTTCACCGGTGAGCTGTTCATGTGCGACGGCACGGCATCCTATTACGAGGGACCGGGTGGCGCGCGCCAGCTGAAAACCCGGCAGAATCCGGATATCGCCCAGGCCACGCTGTTCACCACGACACCAGCGCTGTTCAAGGACAAGAAGCGCGAGGCCTATGACCGTGTGGAGCGCAGCGTGCGCATGCCGCGTTACGGCGCCGACTGCTATGGCTATGCCATGATTGCCGCCGGTTTCGTCGATCTGGTGGTGGAGACCGCCTTGCATCCCTACGATATCGTTGCGCTGGTGCCGATCATCGAAAAGGCGGGCGGTGTCATCACCAATTGGGATGGCGGCCCGGCGGAAAAGGCCGGCGATATCGTGGCGGCGGGCTCAAAGGAACTGCACGCGCAGGCGCTGGAGCTTCTCAACCGCTGAAAGCTCACATCTACGTGGCCTGTTCGTTCTCGATTCCGGCCATGTCGCCGCCGGTTCCGGGAATGAAGGCATCGAATGCCGCGAAAAACTGTTCGCGGTAAAAATCCTTTTCCTGCAGGATTTCATGCTTGGCGCCGTCGATGGTGATCAGTGTCGCATTGCGCAATTGCAGGGCGAACCGTTCGATTGCCGGGGTGGACACAACGCTGTCCGCCCCGGCGGCGACGACAAGGCTGGGGATGCGGATCGCCTCGATATAATCGGGGTTCGTCACGCGTTTGATCGCCTTGGCCGCCGAGGCGATCCATCCGGCCGTCGGGCCGCCAATGGCGAGCTCCGGCGCGGTTTTCAGTATTTCGCTGTTGCGCAGGTAGCGCGCGGCGTCCGATGTAACCTCGTTGAGGGCGAAGGGTTTGATCATCGGCTTGCCGCCGCGGATATACATCCCGCCGAGACCGGTCAGCCGCAGGCTATTGGCGACGGCGCTGAGCAGAATCTTGCCGATCCGGCTGCCGTTGACGTCGAGTAGCGGCACCATCAGCACCATGCGGCGGATGCGGTTTGCCAGGGCAGGCGCTGCGAGAAGCGCTGCCAGCGCGCCGGTGGAATGGGCCAGCACGTAAAACGGTCCGCGGCAGTCGGGCAGGAGCACGCTTTCGAACAGCAGCTCGAAGTCGGCCGCATAATGGTCGAAACTCCGGACATGGCCGCGCAGCGGGTCCTTCAGCAGGCGGCTCGATCCGCCCTGGCCGCGCCAGTCGAAGGTGGCCACGGCAAAACCCCGCTTGGCAATGTCACGGATGGTCTCGAAGTATTTTTCAATGCATTCGTTGCGGCCCTGCAGGATGATCACGGTGCCCTGGACGGGATGGGTGGTGGCGGGGAAAATCGCGTAGCGCAACTGCCTGCCGCCCTTGAGCGGCAATGCGGCAACGCGGGCATCCTGCGGTGTCGGGTTGGCGGCTGTTTCGACAAGCGGATGGGTCATGAATACCGGTCAGTCCTCGTCCCGCCCATGAGGGGATCACACGGGTGCATTTGCATCTTTTGATAAAATGCATGGCAATAAAGGTCAAACCGGGTTCTCGTAAAAACAAAAAAATGACCGGAAACCCTTGGGAGGGCTTCCGGTCAGTACATTCCAGGCGGAAGGGACGTTACACCTGGAACGATCTCAGGAAATCAGTAGCCGTTCGCCGGGCGGATCTCGATGCTGAACCCGTTGTCGCTACGGCGGTCGCGGTAGCCGCGCCGATCGCCCATCACACGGGTATCGAGAATGTCGCCATCGCGGGACACGGTGACCAGAACCGGCGTGCCGCGGCGCCATGCCTGGACAAAATAACGGCCGCGTTCGAAGTTCACATCGCGGACACGGTAGCCGCGGCGCTCCAGCATGCGGGTTACTTCGCGCGGACCGATCTGGTCGCGGAAGCGCTCATCGCGGCGCCATTCTCCACGCCGATCACCATAGAAGCGGCGGTCCTGAACGAGCAGGCCATCCATGTCACCGCGGTCATCCATGTAGATTGCCCGGTCACCGCGATAGGTGAAGTCGTCGGCCATGGCCGAGGCAGAAAAGCCTGTGACCAGCAGGGCGGTGGCGGTCAGTGCCAGAACAGTCTTTTTCATCATCTTGTCCTCGTCTCTTGCCGGTCAAATCCCGGCGTTGGATGTGTTTATAGGGGAGGGCGTGTGAACGTATCCCGAAGGGCGCGTTCATCTGGCGTTCATCGCTGCGGGACGCGTTCGAATGTGTAAAAACCGGAACATTCGGCAGCAAAAGGGGGCTTGAAATGGCTTTGGCCGTTTCCCAAATACCTGTTGTGACCGCCATAACGGGGTCACTGGTTCAGCGGGACTTGCCGATTGAGGGAGTCACTTGACGAGCCAGAACACGCAACATTGTCGCTCTAAAGGAGGGCTTACTATGCGTCACGTGGATTTTTCCCCACTCTATCGTTCGACTGTCGGTTTTGACCGGCTTTTCACCATCCTCGACTCGCTGGCTCAGCCAGACGGTGCCCAGTCCTATCCGCCCTACAATATCGAGCGGACAGGCGAGAACACCTACCGCATCACAATGGCCGTTGCCGGCTTCTCGGAAGACGAAATCCAGATCGAAGCCCATCGCAACCAGCTCAAGGTGACCGGCGAGAAGGCTGCCGAAACATCGGACGATAATGCCGAAACCCTGTATCGCGGCATTGCTTCCCGCGCGTTCGAACGCCGCTTCCACCTTGCCGATTTCGTTGAAGTCAGTGGTGCCAGCCTGAAAAACGGCTTGCTGCACATTGATCTCAAGCGCGAAATTCCCGAGGAAATGAAGCCGCGCAAGATCGCTGTCACTGCCCTGTCGGAAAAGACAGCCAAGCAGATCGAAGCCAAGACTGCGCACTAAGCTCTGAAAGCCGGAGTGAAAGAAGCGGCGCGTTTGCGCCGCTTTTTTTATGCGATCAGGTCGCCGAAGCGGCTGATGTCCTCGGAGGTCGTGGCAAAGCTCGTGACAAAACGGGTGATCGTCTCGTCTTCGGCAACATGGCCCTTTTCGGCATGGGGCGTGTGCCAGTCATAGAAAACGGCGCCTGCCGCCTGCAGTTTTGCCGATGTCTGCTTTTTCATGATCGCGAACACTTCATTGGCGCGCGGCTGCCAGGCGAGACGCAGATCGTTCGAATTGCTGATCAGCTTTGCCAGTTCCGCCGCCTTGGCATTGGCATGGGCTGCGGTCTCCAGCCACAGCCCGTCGGCAAAATAAGCCTCGAACTGCGCCGCGATGAAGCGGGATTTTGAAAAATTCTGCGCCGACCGCATGCGGATATAAGGCATCTGCCTTGCCTGTTCGGGGTTCATGAAAACCAGTGCTTCGGCACACCAGCAGCCGTTCTTGGTGCCGCCGAAAGACAGGATATCGACGCCCTGCTTCCAGGTCATTTCCGCGGGGGAACAGCCAAGCGAGACAAGCGCATTGGCAAAACGCGCGCCATCCATGTGCAGCGGCAGGCCATTTTCCTTGCAGATGGCTGAGATGGCGGCGATCTCGGCCAGTTCATAAATTGTGCCGCTCTCGGTCGACTGCGTGATCGAAACGCTCATCGGCTGGCCTGCATGAACGTGGCCTTCGGGAAAGCCGTTCATCGCCGCTTGCAGATTGGCAATATCGATGCGGCCTGTCGGCCCGTCGATGGCCTGGACCCGTGCTCCGCTCGCGAAAAATCCCGGTGCGCCGGCCTCATCCGCAATCATGTGCGCTTCGCGGTGGGCAAAGGTGATGCCGCCCGGGCGGGCGATGCTGGCCTGTGCCAGGGAATTGGCCGCTGTTCCGGTCCCGACAAAGAAGACGGCGACGTCGCGCTCGAAAATTGCGCTGAATGTCTGCTGGACGGCGCGGTCGAGATCGCCCGTGCCATAGGCCGCGGCGAAACCGCTGGCATGTCTGGTCAGATTTTCGGCAATTTTCGGATGGGCTCCGGCCCAATTATCGGATGCGAAAAGCATGAAACAACCTCGGATGTGAAACTGACGCCGCCACGCTTACGCTTTTCCCCGCGGGCTGGAAAGCAGAAGATGATGTCTTTCCCGCGAGGGATTTTCGGGGTGCGTGGCGGAACCATCTGTTTTTCCTTGCTTATTTAGGGGAAAACGCCTGCCTCGAAATGAAATGCATAAATCACCCGATGTTTGCGCAATGATATTTCGTCCAATGCTGTTATTTTTTGCTTTTCCATCTTGTTTGTTTGGAATTATTCTGGCATACGAGGATATGACAGCAATGCTGTCCTAATTTGCGCGATCCAAGCGCGGGATGGCAAGCAAGGGTGCTTCCGTCCTCAAAATGGTGACCGCAGTTTGCAACCGGAAGATATGCCGCACCAGAAGGGGCAGGAATATATGCTATTCCGTCCCGCGAGGAATTGACCGCCCCAAGGGGCCCATTTGGAGGGATTGACGATGTCGGATTTGACGCCATCTGTAACGACTGAACTTGCTCAGGCCGTACAGAACCGTGCGGTCAAAACCAATAAATCGTCCGGCATTCCCACCCGACAAGGCTTGTACGACCCGCGCAATGAACATGACGCCTGCGGCGTCGGCTTCGTCGCGCATATGAAGGGCGTCAAGTCGCACAAGATCATTGAAGACGGGCTGTTCATGCTCGAAAACCTGACGCATCGCGGTGCCGTCGGCGCCGACCCGCTGATGGGCGATGGCGCAGGCATGCTCGTGCAGATTCCCGATGCGTTTTTCCGCGCGGAATGGGCCGAAAAGGGTGTCGAGCTGCCGCCGGTCAATCATTACGCCGTCGGTTATCTGTTCATGCCGCAGGATGCCGAAGAGCGCGCCCATATCGAAACCGTCATCACGGAAGTGATCGCCTCGGAAGGCCAGACGCTGATCGGCTTCCGCGATGTTCCCGTCGACAATTCGTCCCTGTCCAAGGCGCCGCATATCGCGGCGACGGAACCGTTCCACCGCCAGGTGTTCATCGGGCGCAACCCGAACATCGAATCCAATGAGGATTTCGAAGGCCGGCTGTTTATCCTGCGCAAGGTGATTTCCAACCGCATCTATCAGGAGAATGGCGGCAAGGAGAGCGACTTCTATGTCGTGTCCATGTCGGCGCGCACCATCGTCTACAAGGGCATGTTCCTCGCCTATCAGGTCGGCGCCTATTACAAGGACCTGAAGGATCCGCGTTTCGTCAGCGCGGTGGCGCTGGTGCATCAGCGGTTCTCGACCAACACCTTCCCGTCATGGAAGCTGGCGCATCCCTACCGCATGGTTGCGCATAATGGTGAAATCAACACCCTGCGCGGCAACGTCAACTGGATGGCGGCGCGTCAGGCGTCGGTCGACAGCGAATTCTTCGGCAACGACATCTCGAAGCTCTGGCCGATCTCCTATGAAGGCCAGTCCGATACGGCCTGTTTCGACAACGCACTGGAATTCCTGTTCCAGGGCGGCTACTCGCTCGCCCATTCGATGATGATGCTCATTCCCGAGGCATGGTCGGGCAACAAGCTGATGTCGGACGACCGCAAGGCGTTCTACGAATATCATGCCGCCCTGATGGAACCATGGGATGGCCCGGCGGCGGTTGCCTTCACCGATGGCCGCCAGATCGGCGCGACGCTCGACCGCAACGGTCTGCGTCCGGCCCGCTATATCGTCACCGACGATGATTTCGTCATCATGGCGTCGGAAGCTGGCGTGCTGCCGGTTCCGGAAGAAAAGATCGTCAAGAAGTGGCGGCTTCAGCCCGGCCGCATGCTGCTGATCGACATGGAAAAGGGCGAAATCGTCTCCGACGACACGATCAAGTCCGAGATCGCCAACCGGCATCCCTACAAGACATGGCTGAAGAACACCCAGCTCATTCTTGAAGAGCTGAGCCCGGTCGAGCCGCGCGCGCTGCGCAAGGATGTCAGCCTGCTCGACCGCCAGCAGTCCTTCGGTTATACGCAGGAAGATACCAAGCTGCTGATGTCGCCGATGGCGACGACAGGGCAGGAAGCCATCGGCTCGATGGGTACGGACACGCCGATCTCGGCCATGTCCGACAAGTCGAAGATGCTCTACACCTATTTCAAGCAGAACTTTGCGCAGGTCACCAACCCGCCGATCGATCCGATCCGCGAGGAACTGGTGATGAGCCTTGTTTCGTTCATCGGTCCGCGTCCGAACATTTTCGATCTGGTCGGCACGTCCCGCCGCAAGCGTCTGGAAGTGCGCCAGCCGATCCTGACCAATGGTGATCTGGAAAAGATCCGCTCCATCGGCCACACGGAAGACCGCTTCGATACGAAGACACTGGATATCGCCTATAATGTCGAGGAAGGCGCGGCTGGCATGGCCGGTGCGCTGGAGCGTCTGTGCGAACGCGCCGAGGCGGCCGTGCATGGCGGTTACAACATCATCATCCTCTCCGACCGTCAGGTCGGGCCGGACCGGATTCCGATCCCGGCACTGCTGGCAACGGCGGCGGTTCACCATCACCTCATCCGCAAGGGCCAGCGCACATCGGTCGGCCTCGTCGTGGAATCGGGCGAGCCGCGCGAAGTGCATCATTTCTGCTGCCTCGCCGGTTATGGTGCGGAAGCGATCAATCCTTATCTCGCCTTCGATACGCTGCTTGACATGCACAAGCGCGGCGAGTTCCCGCCGGAGGTGGACTCCAAGGAAGTCGTATCGCGCTACATCAAGTCCATCGGCAAGGGCATTCTCAAGGTCATGTCCAAGATGGGCATCTCCACCTACCAGTCCTATTGCGGCGCGCAGATTTTCGATGCGGTCGGCCTCAAGTCGGAATTCGTCGACCGCTTCTTCTTCGGAACGGCAACGACGATCGAAGGTGTTGGCCTGGAGGAAGTGGCTGAGGAGACGGTGCGCCGCCACCGCGATGCATTCGGCAATGATCCGGTCCTGCTCAGCACGCTGGATGTCGGCGGTGAATATGCCTACCGCATGCGCGGCGAGGCACATCTCTGGTCGCCGGATGCGGTAGCCAAACTGCAGCACGCGGTGCGCACGGACTCTGCCTCGACGTTCAAGGAATATTCCGACCTCGTGAACAGCGAGTCGGCCCGCGCCCAGACAATCCGCGGTCTCTTCAAGATCAGGATGGCTGGAGATGCCGGACGCAAGCCTGTCTCCATCGACGATGTCGAGCCCGCCAAGGAAATCGTCAAGCGGTTCTCGACCGGCGCCATGTCGTTCGGCTCGATCAGCCGCGAGGCGCACACCACCCTTGCCATTGCCATGAACCGGATCGGCGGTAAGTCGAACACGGGTGAGGGCGGTGAGGAGCCGGATCGTTTCTATCCGCTGCCGGACGGCAAGCCGAACCCCGAACGCTCGGCCATCAAGCAGGTCGCATCGGGACGCTTTGGCGTGACGACCGAATATCTCGTCAACTCCGACATGATGCAGATCAAGGTGGCGCAGGGTGCCAAGCCCGGCGAGGGCGGCCAACTGCCCGGCCACAAGGTCGATGCGACGGTTGCCAAGACCCGCCACTCCACGCCGGGTGTCGGGCTGATTTCGCCGCCGCCGCACCATGACATCTATTCCATCGAGGATCTGGCGCAGCTCATCTACGATCTGAAGAACGTCAACCCTGAAGCCGATGTTTCGGTCAAGCTGGTGTCGGAAGTCGGTGTCGGTACGGTTGCGGCCGGCGTTGCCAAGGCGCGCGCTGACCATATCACCATATCGGGCTATGACGGCGGCACGGGTGCATCGCCGCTCACATCGCTCAAGCATGCCGGTTCCCCGTGGGAAATGGGCCTTGCCGAGACCCAGCAGACGCTGGTGCTCAACGGCCTGCGCTCGCGTATCGCCCTGCAGGTCGATGGCGGTCTGCGCACCGGCCGCGACGTGATCATCGGAGCCCTGCTGGGCGCCGACGAATTCGGCTTCTCCACGGCGCCGCTGATTTCCGCCGGCTGCATCATGATGCGCAAGTGCCATCTCAACACCTGCCCGGTCGGCGTGGCAACGCAGGATCCGGTCCTGCGCAAGCGCTTCAAGGGCACGCCGGAACACGTCATCAACTTCTTCTTCTTCATGGCAGAAGAAGTGCGGCAGTTCCTGGCCGACATGGGTTATACCCGGCTGGAAGAGATCGTCGGCAAGGCCGAACTGCTCGAAAAGCGAGAGATGATCGATCACTGGAAAGCCAAGGGTCTCGATTTCACCCGCATCTTCCACAAGCCGGAAGCGCCGGAGGAAAAGACGCGCTGGACCGAACGGCAGAACCATCCGATCGTCGATATCCTGGATCGCAAGCTGATCGAACAGGCAATGCCTGCGCTCGAAAGCAAGCTTCCGGTCAGGATCGAAATGCCGATCAAGAATGTTGATCGTTCTGCAGGGGCGATGCTGTCGGGTGAGGTAGCCAAGCGCTACCGGCACAAGGGTCTGAAGGAAGACACGATCTCGGTCACGTTCACCGGGACGGCCGGGCAGTCCTTCGCGGCATTCCTCGCACGCGGCATTTCGTTCGAGCTGATCGGCGACGGCAATGACTATGTCGGCAAGGGCCTGTGCGGCGGACGCATCGTTATTCGCCCGCCGGACAACACGAAAATCGTGCCGGAGAATTCCATCATCGTCGGCAATACCGTGCTGTACGGGGCCATCGAAGGCGAAGCCTATTTCCGCGGCGTCGCGGGCGAACGCTTTGCCGTCCGCAACTCCGGCGCCATCGCGGTGGTCGAAGGCACGGGCGATCATGGCTGCGAATACATGACCGGCGGTGTCGTCGTGGTCATCGGCCAGACGGGACGCAACTTCGCGGCCGGTATGTCCGGGGGCGTGGCTTATGTGCTCGATGAAGCCGGTGATTTTGCCCAGCGCTGCAACATGGCGATGGTCGAGCTGGAGCCGGTGCCGGAAGAGGACGATATCCTCGAAAAACTGCACCATCACGGCGGCGATCTGGCCCATAAGGGCCGCGTCGATGTCTCGGCCAATATGACCAGGCATGACGAGGAACGCCTCGTGCAGCTCATCTCGAACCACATGCATTACACGGGCTCGGGCCGGGCGAAGGAAATTCTCGACAATTGGGAAGCCTTCCGGCCGAAATTCGTGAAAGTCATGCCGGTCGAATACCGCCGGGCGCTCGAAGACATGGAGCGCATGCGGATGGGTGTCGCAGCGGAATAAAATCAACGCACTCCTGCTTCGAGCGTCATCACAATGATGCTCGGCATGGGGTCCAATGCTGCCCAGACCCAACACGGGAACGGGTGGTCCTCCAAGGGTGAGGGGAGCAGTTTTATGGGTAAGGTTACAGGTTTTCTCGAGATCGACCGGCAGGTCGGAAAGTATCAGCCCGCGTCTGACCGCATTCGCCATTTCCGGGAATTCACCATTCCCATGACCGATGGCGAAGTGAAGAAGCAGGCGGCCCGCTGCATGGATTGCGGTATCCCGTTCTGCCACGGGCCGACCGGCTGCCCGATTCACAACCAGATTCCAGATTGGAACGATCTCGTCTACAACGACAACTGGGATGAGGCGATCCGCAACCTGCATTCCACCAACAATTTCCCGGAATTCACCGGCCGCATCTGCCCGGCCCCGTGCGAGGAAGCCTGCACGCTGAACCTGGAAGACGTGCCGGTGTCCATCAAGACGGTGGAGCAGGCGATTGCCGACAAGGCCTATGAAAAGGGCTTTATCATCCCGCAGCCCGCTGCGTCGAAGACCGGCAGGAAAGTGGCCGTCATCGGCTCCGGCCCGGCAGGCTTGGCGGCTGCCCAGCAGCTTGCCCGCGCGGGCCATGAAGTGCATGTCTACGAGCGCGAAAGCCGTGCAGGCGGCCTGCTGCGCTATGGCATTCCCGATTTCAAGATGGAAAAGCACTTCATCGACCGCCGCGTGGCGCAGATGGAAGGCGAGGGTGTCACCTTCTTCTACGGCGTCAATGTCGGCATCGACAAGCCGGTGCAGGAACTGCTCGATACCTATGATGCGGTGCTCTATTGCGGCGGCGCCGAAACGCCGCGCCCTGCGGGCATTCCGGGTGCCGAGCTCGACGGCGTCCACG
>NZ_CABSQF010000039.1:0-44526 GCF_902479695.1 uncultured Phyllobacterium sp.
AGCCTTTTTCCCCTCCCTTTTTCCCCGGCAATATGCCCAACAACCCGCGCCACCCCCCCCCCGAGGCCCCCACCCGGCGCATGGCTAAGGGACAATCCCCCCGCTCCCCACCGGGGCCTCTCGACTTCGCGGCGGTAACCCACTCCGACGAATTGTTCGCGCGTCGGGAAATGACGGTAGAGTGTCCCGATGCCACCCCCGGCGCGCGAACATCTCGTCGAAGTGGTTTACCGCCGCGAAGTCGAGAGTCTCTGTGCGGCAGCGGGTGAATTGTCCCTGAGCCATGCGCCGGATGTGGCTCTCGAGGAGTGGATGCAGCGGTTTGTCGGCTATATCGCCGCGAAAAGAGGCATGGCAAACAGCCTGCGCATGCTGGTCAACACAAACTCCGAACTTTTTGCCGAGAGTTCAGGCATGGTCTCCGTCGCCCTGCGCAATCTCGTGGAAGCGGCCGCACATCAGAATCTCATCAGGCGGGACATCGACAGCACCGACCTGCTGCATGCCCTCTTCACCATCTATTCCATTCCAGACGCTCCCGACTGGCATGAGCGTTCCCGCCGTTTGGTGAAACTGCTGATGGATGGTCTGCGGTGGGGTGCCGGGGCGAAACACGCCCCCTGAAACGGCGGTTTTTCAAGCCTAAATCCGCGTCTGAGCAGCCGCTCCATCATGTTCCCGCAATCCTCGCATGCAACGATGCGCGGACAATTGGATGTGAGAAGCAATGCCTGCAGATACAACACCGAGCGCGATTGGGAAAAACGTTCGTTCCCGCGGCTTCCACGACCATGGCTGTGCCCGAAATACCGGGTGCCCGGTCCAAGGTCGCGTGCGTGAGATTTGACATTGCCCCTTGCCCCATTGCTCTGTCGCCATGCGTGCGTGAAGACCATCTGCGTCCTTGCCGGTGCGGCGATGCTGACCGCTTGCCAGAATGATGCATCAGGCCTGGCTCTTTCGGCGCCAAGCCTGCCGGCGCGCTATGCGACTGCCGCGAAGATGCCTGCTGGCCGACAGCGGGACCTGCGCGACTGGTGGCAGACGTTCAGCGACCCGGTCCTGAGCGGGCTCGTCGTGCGTTCACTTGGACAGAACCTCACCATCGTCCAGGCGAAACAGCAGCTTGTCGCCGCACGAACGATGGCGCGGACATCAAGAACGCTTTTCATGCCCACCGCCGATGTATCGGGCACAGCCAATGCCGGAACGGGTTCGACCAAATCGCAGGAACTGCTGCGCCGTCCGGTTCAGCTCAACCTTGAAGTGGGCTGGGAGCTTGGCCTGTTTGGCTTGAGCGAGAACACACAGCGGGCAGCCAAGGCATCCGCCGACATGGTCGCCGAGGACGTCGAAGCGGCACGCATCGCTGTTGCCGCCGAAATTGCCAGCGCTTACGTGCGCCTGCGCGCGCTGCAGGAGCGCGAGGCGATCGCCCGTGCCTCCCTTGCCCTGATCGAGCGCGATGGCAAGCTTGCCGCGGTCAAATACCGTTCCGGCCTCGCCGCCGCATCGGACGCGGAGGAATCCCGGATAAGCCTTGGCGATGCGAAGGCGGAGCAGGCCCGGTTCCAGATGCAGATCGACATCACCCTGCAGCAGATTGCCACCCTTCTCGGGACCACGCAGATCGATGCCTCCCTGCAGCACACAAAACCTCAACCCGTCGCCCGGCTCGACCCCGTCACCGGCCGTCCGGCGGACCTCCTGCGGGCCCGTCCGGATGTCCGGCGGGCAGAGCTTGCAACCGTGCGCGCTGCCGCCGATATTGGAATTGCCCAGGCCGACCTCTACCCAAAACTCCGCCTGAGCGGCATTGTCGGTGTTGGCGGTCCGTCCAACGGTTCGCCGTTCGGCATATTGGGCGGGCCGTCGGTTCAAATTCCGGTTTTCGATCAGGGACGGCGGCGCGACGTCGTTGCGGCGCGGCAGGCTCAGTTCGACGAAGCTGTTGCGGCCTACCGGCAAACTGTTCTCGTTGCCTATGAGGAAGCATCATCCGCGCTGCGGGCGTGGTCGGCCGTTCATGCCACCACCCGGCAACTGAACGCGAATCTGGCATCCGCGCAAAAAATGCGGTCTGCAACCACGGTCCTCGAACGCGAAGGCCTGAGCGACGGATCCAAGTCGATTGGCTCGGCGATGCGCGTCCTGGCGCAGCGCAAGCAACTGGCCGATGCGCAGGAAGCCGAAGCGCTTGCCCTGATCACATTCTACAAGGCCATCGGCGGCGCCTCGCCCCTGACGACCAGCACGCAAGACGCCGCCCCCACCCGTCAACGGAAGGGGTAACCGGATGTCCGTTTCGATTGCACGCAAAACATTGGTCCATGAATGGCGGCGGTTTCTTCCGGCGATTGTGGCGGTGGGTTTTTCCGGCGTTCTCATGATCGTCCAGGGCGCCCTGCTTCTCGGCATCATCGGGTCCAATGCGCTTTACGTTACACAGTCCAGCGCGCAGTACTGGGTGGGTTTTCCCGGCACGCAAAGCGTGGATCTCGGGCGGCCGATCAGCGCCAGCATCGCAACCAGCCTCTATATGGAACCGAACATTTCCCATGTTGAACGCTTCCTGCTCGGCTCCGGCGACTGGCGCGGCGCGCGCGGCGGCGGCACCAGCATCAATATTGTCGGCATTGACGCGCGCCCTCGCAGCATCGGCCTCTCCACGGTTGTTCCCCCGGCGATGCGCAACCTGCTGCAGCAACCCGGAACAGCGCTGGTGGATGCCACCGACAGGCACAAGCTGGCCGTCGATGTCGGCGATACCGCCGAGGTCAATGGCCGCCGCATTCACATTGTCGGTTTGATCGAGGGCCTGCGAGGACTAGGCGGCGTCAACGTCGTCACGTCGATAGAAACCGCCCGGACTCTGGACAATGCGCTTGGGGCAACGGACGACGTGACCTATTTCCTTTACACCGTGACGAAGTTCGGACCGGCGGAAGCCATTCGCGAGCGTTTGAACAATCCAGCGGGAATCCCGCGCTTTCACGTGTGGTCCGCCCCGGAACTGGCGGGAATGTCGATACGGTACTGGCTTCTCGAATCCGGTGCCGGTATCGCCTTCATCTTCGCGACCATCATTGCCATGCTCGTCGGCGCCCTTGTCACCAGCCAGACACTGATGGCCGCCGTGGCCGGATCCATTCCGCAATATGCAACGTTGCGGGCCCTTGGCGTATCATTCAAGGGACTGCGGGCCATCGTCATCGAACAGGCCGCCTGGGTCGGGGTTCTCGGCTTGGTTGTCGGCGCCGTCTTCAGCACCGCCGCCGCTCTCATAGCCCGCATCTACAGCGTGCCCTTTGAACTGCGGACCAGCATCGTTCTGGCAGCATCCACTGTTGTACTCACCGTGGCGTTCGCTGCCGGCCTTTTCGCCCTGCGGCGTCTGCAGCACGCCGATCCAGCAACATTGCTCCGGTGACCGCCATGCAGCCAACGATTTCCGCGACCGGCATCAGCAAGGCATTTGTCGTCAAGCAAATCCGCACGATTGCATTGCAGGACGTATCCATCGATATCTTCCAGGGCGAACTGACCCTGATCATCGGGCCGTCCGGATGCGGCAAGAGCACGTTGCTGGCGACGTTGAGCGGCCTGACCATTCCCGATTCAGGCGCGATCAGAACGCTTGGAACCGATCTTGTGGCGGCAAGCGATGCCGAGCGCGATTCCTTTCGGCTGCATCATTGCGGTTTCGTCTTCCAGGGCTTCAACCTGTTCCCGGCCCTGACCGCCGTCGAACAGGTCCAGGTGCCGTTGGATTATCTCGGCGTTGCCGCTGAAGAGACGGCGGAGCGGGCGGAACGGGCGCTGGAACAGGTTGGTCTCGCCGCCCGGCGCCACCTGCACCCCGCCGAACTGTCCGGCGGCGAAAAGCAGCGGGTGGCCATCGCCCGCGCCATTGTGAAGAAGCCGGCCATTCTGTTTGCCGATGAGCCGACCAGCGCGCTCGACAGCGTCAACGGCCAGATCGTCATCGAGATTCTTCACACGATTGCAAGACGAACCCGGGCCACGGTTCTGTGCGTGTCGCATGACCCGCGTCTTATTGCCCATGCGGACCGTGTCCTGCAAATGGAAGATGGCCGCATTCTTCGTGACTGGCGTCCCGCCGCCGGTGCAAAAGCGTCAGGAAATACCAGTCATGACTATGTTTAGCCGCACCTCTCTGCAGTATGCGATCGTTCTGGCAGCGCTGGGTGGTGCCGGTCTGGCGCTCTGGGCCATGTCGAGCGCGACGGAGGCCAATCAGGCGGAAATTGCCCAGGCCAGACCAGGCATTATTGCGGCGGCGCGCGGTGTCGTGGATGTCGAGGGCGGCCTGCTGCGGCTCTCCACCCAGCGCGACGGGGTGATTCAGGATGTGCCGGTGAAGGAAGGACAGCGGGTCAAAGCCGGCGATATCCTCGCCGCGCTCGACAATCGCCGCGAACTGATCGCTGTTCGCACCGCCGAAGCCGAAGCGCGCCAGACCAAGGGCCAGCTGGACGCATTGCAGACAAAGCTGGGTGCCCAGACCCGTCAGGCGGCACGGCTGCGCCGGGCAGCGGCAGGAAACGCCGTTTCGGCCCAGGCGCTTGACGAAGCCGAGGCGCAATTGTCGGCAACCAAAGCCGAAGTGGTCATCGCCGAAGCCGCCCTGGCGGCAGCGGAAAGCCGCGCGGACAACAGCCGTCTCGAAGTCGAGATGCGGCTTGTCCGCGCCCCCATCGCGGCACGCATCATCCGCCAGTCCGCCCGTGTGGGCGAGGTCGTATCGACGCAAGCCGTTACCCAACTTTTCACGCTTCTGCCGGAGGCACCGCGTATCGTCCGTGCCGAAATTCAGGAGCAGTTCGTCAAACTGGTCAAACCGGGCATGGATGTCGACATCATCGCGGAAAACGACGACACCGTGTCCATCCAGGGACGCGTCATCAGCATCCAGCATGTGCTCGAACAGCCCAAATCGCGGGATGCGCCCGGTGATCGCGTCGACATCCGCACGGCTGAATGCATCATCAGCATTCAGCCCAAGTCACCGTTCCTTATCGGGCAGCGCGTGATTGTCCGTTTCAAAACCTGACCGGATGATCGCAGTAGGAGGCAGCTTCGGCTCACCGCCCGTCTGCCCCATCAGCTGTCACCCGATCCCGATGCGCGTGTTGAAAGACTGGCATACATGCCCGTGGTGCGGAATTCCGTCGGACTGGCGCCGTAGATGCGGCGGAACACTTTTGAAAAGTAATTGGCATCGTCGAAACCGGTCATGATCGCCACTTCCTTGACCGGAAGGAATGCGGCGTTGGTCAGAAGCTTCGTCGCCCGCTGCATCCGCTTCTGCAGCACGAACTCCGCCGGGGGCAGCCCCTCGCACTCGGCAAAGACCCGGGAGAAATGCGCCCGGCTCAACCCGGATACCCGTGCCAACTCGTCAACGGGAAGCGGTTTGTCCAGATTGGCGCTGATGTGATCGATGACGGGCTGCATGACGGTCTTCTCGTGCTGATCAACGGGGTGCGAGCCGAACACGCCGTCATAGAGTGCCATGGCGGCCTCGTAGGCGATGGCCGAGGCACGGCCGGCGGTCTCCGCGTCCGCGATCAGGCGCAGGCTGCAATCGGCCAGATGCTCTATCGTCTCGCCCGGCAAGCGCAAAACCGGCCCCTGTGCGGCGAGCACCGAGCGGTGAATGCGCAGCGCTTCCTCGCCATTCATGGAAATCCAGAAATACTCCCAGTGATCGCCTTTCTCGAGCCAGTAGCGATGGTTATGCGGCACGAGGACCAGCAGAGTTTCACCCTCGCGCACCTTGTAGTTGCGGTTCTCATAGCGGAGCATGCCCGTTCCGCTGATCGTGTGCTGCAGGACGGTGAAGGGGGTCTGCCCGCGTTTTCGGCCGTCCCAATCATAGATTTCATCGCGCCGCACCTCATAACCGGTGCTGGTCGGCATGGTGTGCAGCGTATGGCGGCCCCGCGGCAGGGAAACCGTCTTCATGGTGTGCCCGGTATCGATCAGTTTCTGCAGCACAAAATTACCCTCAAAAGCATAATCCCTCTCTATTCGCTCCCACGAATATACGCATAATGCCAATCAAGAACAGCGGATGAACTGCGGGTAAGGAATAGAACAAGGGGAAAGACAGGAAAATCCTGGTCTTTGCAAAGCCCGGTGTTTTTCCACCGGAGCTACCCTGCCCTGTTGCTTTCACCCGCATTGACGATGGGCAAGGTGAGGTCAGCATGAGCAGTTTCAAAATTGCCATTATCGGCGCGGGCAGCGTGGGTTTCACAAAGAAGCTGTTTACGGACATTCTGTGCGTGCCGGAATTCAGGGACATCGAATTTGCACTGACCGACATCAGCGAACACAACCTTGGAATGATCAAGTCCATTCTCGACCGCATTGTCGAGGCCAACCATCTGCCAACCCGGGTAACCGCCACAACCGACCGGCGCAAGGCCATCGAGGGTGCCCGCTACATCATCAGCTGCGTGCGGGTCGGCGGGCTCGAAGCCTATGCCGATGACATCCGCATTCCCCTGAAATATGGCATCGATCAATGCGTCGGCGATACGATCTGCGCCGGCGGCATCCTCTACGGACAGCGCAACATCCCCGTCATTCTCGACTTCTGCAAGGACATCCGCGAGGTTGCGGAACCCGGCGCAAAATTCCTCAACTACGCCAACCCGATGGCGATGAACACATGGGCGGCCATTGAATATGGCAAGGTCGACACGGTCGGCCTGTGTCACGGGGTTCAGCATGGGGCGGAGCAGATCGCGGAAGTTCTGGGTGCCCGGTCCAAGGACGAGCTCGACTATATCTGCTCGGGCATCAATCATCAGACCTGGTTTGTCGATATCCGCCTGCGCGGACGCAGGATCGGCAAGGAGGAACTCATTGCCGCATTCGAGGCGCATCCCGTCTTTTCCCGGCAGGAAAAGCTGCGCATCGATGTGCTGAAGCGCTTCGGCGTCTATTCCACCGAAAGCAACGGCCATCTCTCGGAATATCTGCCGTGGTACCGCAAGCGTCCGGATGAAATCGCCAGATGGATCGACATGTCCAACTGGATCCATGGCGAGACCGGCGGCTACCTCCGGCATTCGACCGAAACCAGAAACTGGTTCGAGACCGAATTTCCGCAATTTCTCGAAGCGGCCGCCAAGCCGATCGATCCGGCGCGCCGCTCCAACGAACATGCGAGCCATATTCTGGAAGCGCTGGAAACCGGACGGGTCTACCGCGGCCATTTCAACACCCGCAACACCGGGATCATCACCAACCTTCCCGCCGATGCAATCATTGAATCGCCCGGCTTCGTCGACCGGTTCGGCATCAACATGGTCTCCGGCATCACATTGCCGGAAGCCTGTGCCGCAACCTGCATGGCATCGATCAATGTGCAGCGCATGGCCGTCCACGCCGCCATCAGCGGCGACATCGATCTTCTGAAGCTTGCCGTCCTGCATGATCCGCTGGTCGGCGCCGTGTGCACGCCGGAAGAAGTCTGGCAGATGGTCGATGAGATGATCGTCGCGCAAGCACCCTGGCTGCCGCAATATGCCCATGCGATTGATGCGGCAAAGGAACGCCTGCGCCACAAGACCGTGGCAACGCGTGAATGGAAAGGTTCTGCCAGCCGTTCCGTGCGCTCGATCGAAGAATTGCGGGCAGAGAAAGCATTGATGACGCAGGCCGTGAATTAGCTTTCCAGCGGCTTTTCCCGGCTTGGAGGAGACGGGAATGGCCATACCGGCTGGATCACAATCGAGAGGGAGAGACGATGAGCCATCTGCGCTATTGGAGTACACTCGCCTTGGGTGTTTCGATGCTGGCCGTTCCGGCAGCGGCATCGGAGCCGACAGTTCCGCCTGAACCGCCATCCTTCAAAGCGCAAGCCAAAATCACCTATGTCCCGCGCGATGCGATCCTCGAATTCAAGACCCTGCCCGCCTATCATGAACCGGATTGGATGACCGAGAAATTCGTCAAGACCGGCAAGCTTCCGCCGGTCCAGGACCGGCTGCCCAAGCAGCCGCTTGTCTACAGGACGGCCAACATGCCCGATGGCATCGGTGTCTACGGCGATACTTTGCGGCACGTCATCGGCGGCCGGCCGGAGGGCTGGAACTACAGCGGCGGCCAATCGCAGGGTTATGGAGGCATCGACATCGGCCTGTCCGAATGCCTGACACGAACGGCACCGCTGTTCCAGGTCGAAGCGAGCGACGTCGAACCGCTGCCCAACCTCGCCAAGGGGTGGGACTGGTCGCCGGATGGCCACACGCTGACCATGCATCTGATCGAAGGCGCAAAATGGTCCGATGGTGCGCCATTCGATGCCGATGACGTCATGTACTATTGGGAAGACAATGTCCTCGATCCCAATGTTTCACCGCTGAATGGCGCAACACAGGAAACCTTCGGCGTTGGCACAACGCTGAAGAAAGTCGATGCCTATACGGTCCAGTGGACTTTCAAGGATGCGTTCCCGCGCCAGTATCTCTATGCCATGGCCTATGGCACATTCTGCCCTGGCCCGGCGCATATCCTGAAGACGAAACATCCCAAATATGCCGGGACAACCTACGATCAGTACAAGAACGCTTTCCCGCCGGAATATATGAACATGCCGGTCATGGGTGCCTGGGTACCGGTCGAATACCGCCCCGACGACATCATCGTGATGCGCCGCAACCCCTACTACTGGAAAGTCGACGAAGCCGGCAACCAGCTGCCCTATGTCAACGAGATGCACTACAAGCTTTCCACATGGGCCGACCGCGATGTCCAGACCGTTGCAGGGGCCGCCGATTTCTCCAATCTCGAACAGCCGGAAAACTTCGTGGAGTCGCTGAAACGCGCCGCGCAGGACAATGCGCCCGCCCGGCTTGCCTTCGGGCCCCGCCTGATCGGCTATAATCTCGACATGAACTTTTCCGCCAATGGCTGGGGTGCACCCGATGCACGCGGTCAGGCCGTGCGCGAACTCAATCGCAACGAGCATTTCCGCAAGGCCGTGACCATGGCCATCGACCGCAAGAAACTCGGCGAAGCCCTTGTCAAAGGACCGTTCACGGCGATCTATCCCGGCGGGCTGTCATCGGCAACGAGCTTCTACGACCGGCAGTCCACCGTCTATTACCCCTTCGATCTGGAGGGGGCGAAGGCTGAACTTGCCAAGGCCGGGCTGAAGGACACCGACGGCAATGGCATCGTCAATTTCCCGCCGGACAAGGCTGGCGGGAAGGACGTCGAGATCACCCTTCTCGTGAACAATGCCTACAGCACCGACAAGAACCTTGCCGAGGGTGTCATCGCGCAGCTGGAAAAACTCGGACTGCGTGTCATCCTCAATGCCCTCGACGGCAACCAGCGGGATGCTGCCAATTACGGCGGCCGCTTTGACTGGATGATCCTGCGCAACAGGTCGGAACTCGCGTCCGTCGTGCAGAACACGGAACAGTTGGCGCCTGTCGGGCCACGCACAAGCTGGAACCACCGTGCCCCGGAAAACGGCGCGGTCGACCTGATGCCCTACGAGGAAGAGCTGGTGAAAATCGTCAACGCATTCATCGCGAGCCAGGACAATGCCGAACGGGCAGAACTGATGAAACGCTATCAGAAGGTTTATACGGCCAACGTCAACACGGTCGGGCTGACTGAATTTGCCGGTGCACTGGTCATCAACAAGCGCTTCTCCAACATCCCGTCCGGGGCGCCGATTTTCATGTTCAACTGGGCTGAAGACGCCGTCATCCGTGAACGCATCTTCGTCAAGGCGGACAAGCAGGGCGACTATGAACTGTTCCCGCAGCAATTGCCGGGCAAGCCTGGCGGACCCGGACCGATGAACTGAGCCTCCCAAGGCCTCTGATCCGGCCGGTCGCACCTCGTTGCGACCGGCCGGATTGACTAAAAAACCCAACGGCATGAATGTGTTCACGCCAGTTTTGAAACCAACACAAGAAAAGCGAACCGGCCCATGCTACGATTCCTGCTTGTGCGTATCGCATCCGCCATTCCGGTGCTGTTTGTGCTGAGCGTGGTGACCTTTGCCATCATTCAGGCACCGCCCGGCGATTACTCCGACTATATCCGCTCACAGCTGATGAACCAGGGCGGCGCATCATTCGAGGCAGCCGATGCACAGGCACAGGCGTACCGGGTTGCCAATGGCCTCGACAAGCCGCTGCCCGTGCAATACGTCAACTGGATCGTCGGCATGGTGACCCGCGGGGATTTCGGCCACAGCATGTTCTACAACAAGCCGGTTGCCGATGTCGTTGGCGAGCGGTTGCCGCGCACGCTTCTCCTCGCCCTCACCTGCCATATCCTCGCGTCGATCATCGGGATCAGCTTCGGGATACTGGCCGCCACGCGGCAATATTCCTGGGTGGACAGCCTGCTCTCCGGCATTTCGTTTCTGGGCATGACCGTGCCGCGCTTCCTGATGGCTTTGATCATTGTCTACATCATGGTGTTTCACTTCAACGTCTCGGAGATCGGCAGCTTTTATTCCCCGCGCTATGGCGGCGCGCCGTGGTCGTGGGGCAAGTTCGTCGATCTGGTCCAGCACGTGTGGCCGGTCGTTGCCATCGCCACCTTTGGCGGGCTCGCCTACAATATGCGGGTGATGCGCGGCAATCTGCTCGACACGCTCAATGCCCAATATGTCGAGACGGCACGGGCCAAGGGTTTGAGCGAGGGCGCTGTTATCATGCGCCATGCGGTGCCGAATGCGCTGCATCCCCTCATCATGTATCAGGGCGTCGTCCTGCCATACATGCTGACCGGCGAGATCGAAACCGCCATCATCTTCGCACTGCCGACGGTCGGACCCGCCATCGTCGGGTCCATGTGGATAGGAGACGTCTATGTCACGGCGACCTTCATGCTGGTGCTGTCGGCAACATTGATTGTCGGCAACATCATTGCAGACGTTCTGCTGGCGCTGATGGACCCGCGCGTTCGCCAGTATGGGGAGGCGCGGTGATGCAAATCCAGATAAGACCGCCCGTCGCCGCCGTGGAAATCCGCAACGCCAACCGCGGCAATGAAAGCTATTCGGCTCTCGTGTGGCGGCGCCTCAAACGCTCCTGGACCGGCATGATCGGGCTTGTCCTCGTCTGCCTGCTGCTTGTTATGGCCGTCTTCGCCGGTTTCTTTGCCCCTGTCGATCCCTCCCAGACGGAGATCGGCTTCGCACCGCCGGAAGCCGTGCGCTTCTTCGACAAGGACGGGCATTTCAATCTGCGCCCGCGCACCTATCCGGTCGCCGAGACCGAGGAACTCGATCCGGTGACATTCCAGCCGGTGGTCGGGCTGGACTATGGCAATCCCCGCCTGCTGGGGTTCTTCGTCAAGGGCTTTGAATACAAGCTGCTTGGCATCATTCCGGCGGACCGGCATTTCTTCGGCACCCTCGACGGCAAGCCCGTGCATTTCCTTGGAACCGACAAGTTCGGCCGTGACGTTCTCTCCAGAGCCATTTACGGCTCCCGCGTCTCGCTGATGATTGCGTTGATTGTCGTCTCCATCGTGACGGTTGTCGGCACGACCGTCGGACTGGTCTCCGGCTATTTCGGCGGACGGTTCGATGCCTGGACACAGCGTTTCGTTGAACTGGTCCTGGCATTTCCCCAGCTTCCGCTGTATCTCGCCCTCAGCTCGCTCATACCCGTCACGGCTCCGACGAGCATTTTCCTCGGTTTCGTCATCATCATCATGTCGGCGCTTGGCTGGGCGCAGATGTCGCGTGAAGTGCGCGGCAAGACACTGGCACTTGCGCGCATCGAATATGTGCGTGCGGCCCTGGCGGTGGGCGCTTCGGACCGGCGCATCATTTTCCAGCACATCTTTCCCAATGTCATGAGCCACGTGATCGTTGCCGTCACCATCGCAATCCCGCACATTGTCCTTCTGGAATCCTTTCTGGGCTTCCTGGGGTTTGCGGTGAAGCCTCCCCTGATTTCCTGGGGGCTGATGCTGCAGGACACCGCCACCTATTCCGTCATCGGGTCCTACCCGTGGATTCTCACCCCCGTCGCCTTCGTGCTTGTCACCGTCTTTGCCTTCAATGCCCTGGGCGACGGTTTGCGCGATGCTGTCGATCCCTATTGAGGCCGGAAACCATGCACACGCAGGAACCAAGCACCATGGCACCCGAACAGCGGCTGGACAGTTCAGCCCATCGGGACAATCCGATCATCGATGCCCGCAATGTCGCCGTCCGCTTCACGGTCGAAGAGGGGGTCGTGGAGGCCGTCAAGGACATCTCCTTCCAACTCTATCGCGGCGAGACGATTGCCATTGTCGGCGAATCCGGGTCGGGGAAATCGGTGACCGCCCGCACCATCATGGGACTCCTGACGAAGCGTGCCGTGGTGTCCCGGGAATCGAAAATTGCCTATGACGGCAAGGATATCCTCAAGTTCTCGAGCCGGGCGCGGCGCGCGCTGCGCGGCAATCGCATGTCCATGATCTTTCAGGAGCCCATGAGCTCGCTCAACCCGATCTATACGATCGGCAGCCAGATCGTCGAAGCCATCCGCGTGCACCAGCGCATCAGCCGGCGCGACGCCCGGCAACGCGCGCTGGACCTGTTGATACAGGTGCAAATTCCCGATCCGGAATCCCGGCTCAACCAATATCCGCACCAGCTCTCCGGCGGTCAGCGCCAGCGCGTGATGATTGCCATGGCGCTCGCCAACAATCCCGACGTATTGATCGCCGACGAGCCGACCACCGCACTCGACGTGACGGTGCAGGCCCAGATCCTCAACCTCATCCGCGATCTGCAGAAGCGGCTCGGAATGGCCGTCATTCTCATCACCCATGACCTTACCGTCGTCCGGCAGTTTTCCGATTATGTCTATGTCATGCAGCATGGCGAGGTGAAGGAGCACAACACCACCGCAGCGCTCTTTGCCGCCCCCCGCCACCCCTATACGTGCCATCTCCTCGGGTCCGAACCCAGAGGACAGGCCAATCCGATGCCGGCGGACTGCGAAGCCATTCTGGAGGGCAAGTCGGTGCGGGTGACCTACATGCTGAAACGCGGCGGCTTCTTCAAGCCGCAATTGCACGAGCTTGTGGCTGTCGACAGTCTCAGCCTGAAACTCCACAGACACGAGACGCTCGGTATCGTCGGTGAATCCGGCTCCGGCAAGACCACCTTCGGGCAAGCGCTCGTCAGGCTCGTGCATACGGACAGCGGCGAGATTTACTTCGACCGGCAGCCGATCCACGACAAGTCGCGGGCCGAAATGCGGCCGCTGCGCTCGCGCATGCAGATCGTGTTCCAGGACCCGTTTTCCTCGCTCAACCCGCGCATGTCGATCGGGCAGATCATCGAGGAAGGACTGATTATCAACGGGATCGGCGTCAACCGGGCCGACCGTCTCGACCGTGTCCAGAAAGCCCTGGCAAGTGCCGGGATGCCGCACAATATCCTGTCCCGCTTCCCGCACGAATTCTCCGGCGGCCAGCGCCAGCGCATTGCCATTGCACGTGCCATCGCGCTCGAACCGGAATTCATCCTTCTCGACGAACCGACCTCGGCACTCGACCTGTCGGTCCAGGCGCAGATCATCGACCTCCTGCGCAAGCTGCAGGATGAGCGCGGCCTCAGTTACCTCTTCATTTCCCACGACCTGAAAGTCGTTCGTGCTCTTTGCCATCGTGTCATGGTCATGCAGCACGGCAAGGTCGTCGAGGAAGGTCCCGTCAACGACGTTCTCTTTCATCCCAAGACCGCCTACACTGAACGGCTTGTCAAAGCCGCCTTCGAGGTAGCCGCATAATCCTCCCGGAGATTGCCATGTCAAAACAGCCCAAAGTCACCTTTATCGGAGCCGGATCGACCGTCTTCATGAAAAACATCATCGGCGATATTCTGCAGCGCCCGGCCCTGTCGGGCGCAAAAATCGCGCTGATGGACATCAATCCGCAGCGCCTCGCCGAGAGCGCCATCGTCGCCGGCAAGCTGGCAAAAACACTCGATGCCAAGGCGGTCATCGAAACGCATGTGGACCGCCGGCGTGCACTCGAGAAGGCGGACTTCGTCGTGGTTGCGTTCCAGATCGGTGGATACGAGCCCTGCACCGTCACGGATTTCGAGGTTCCGAAGAAATACGGCCTGCGCCAGACCATTGCCGACACCCTTGGCGTTGGCGGCATCATGCGCGGCCTGCGGACCGTACCGCACCTCTGGGCAATCTGCGAGGACATGCTGGCGGTCTGCCCGCAGGCCATCCTGCTGCAGTACGTGAATCCCATGGCCATCAACACCTGGGCAATCGCTGAAAAATACCCGACGATCCGTCAGGTGGGTCTCTGCCATTCCGTGCAGGGAACGGCGGGCGAACTGGCGCGCGACCTCGACATTCCAATCGGAGAAATCCGCTATCGCGCCGCAGGCATCAACCATATGGCCTTCTACCTGCAGTTCGAACACCAGCAGCCCGATGGCAGTTACCGCGACCTCTATCCGGATCTTGTCCGGGGCTATCGCGAGGGGCGGTTGCCCAAGCCCAGCCACTGGAATCCGCGCTGCCCGAACAAGGTCCGCTACGAGATGCTGACGCGGCTCGGCTATTTCGTCACTGAAAGCTCCGAGCACTTTGCCGAGTACACGCCCTATTTCATCAAGGAAGGCCGCGACGATCTGATCGAAAAGTTCGGCATTCCGCTGGACGAATACCCCAAGCGTTGCATCGAGCAGATCGAACGCTGGAAGGGACAGGCGGAAACCTATGCCAAGGCCGATAGGATCGAAGTGAGCGAAAGCCGCGAATATGCCTCGTCCATCATGAATTCCGTATGGACCGGCGAACCATCGGTCATCTACGGCAATGTGCGCAACAATGGCTGCATCACGTCCCTGCCCGCCAATTGTGCGGCAGAGGTGCCATGCCTTGTCGATGCGTCCGGCATTCAGCCAACCCATGTCGGCGCGCTGCCGCCGCAACTCACCGCCCTCATCCGCACCAACATCAATGTACAGGAACTGACCGTGCAGGCGCTGATGACCGAAAACCGGGATCACATCTATCATGCAGCGATGATGGACCCGCATACCGCCGCTGAGCTGGATCTCGATCAGATATGGTCGCTCGTCGATGATCTTCTTGCCGCGCATGGCGATTGGCTTCCAGCCTGGGCCCGTGGTTCCCGGAAAGTGCAGGCCGCTTAGACAGAGCGATGTATCGTATCAATTGCAGGGCGGTTACCCTGCAATTGAACACCGGCGGCATGCTTGCGACGGAGGCGAATGGGAAAAAGCGGGGAGCAAGGCAAAAATCTGTTCACGATGCCGGCGGCAGAGGCTACAGCAGTGCATCACTGGCATGCAAAGATTGGAGCTGAGCCCATGACCGATACCGTTACCGATCGTTTTCTTCGCTACGTCGTCATCGACACCCAATCGGATCCCAAATCGTCCGCACAACCGTCCACCGAGAAGCAGAAGAATCTGGGCCATGTGCTGGTTGGGGAATTGCTCGCCATCGGCCTGTCCGATGCGCATATGGACGAGCACGGCTATGTCCACGCAACCATCCCGTCCAATGTCGACAAGCCGGTGCCGGTCATCTGTTTCTGCTCGCACATGGACACGGCCCCCGATTTTACCGGCACAAACGTCAAGCCGCGCATCCTGCATAACTATGGCGGCGGCGACATACAACTTCCAGGCGATCCGCAGCAGGTCATCCGGGTCAGTGACCATCCCGTCCTGCTTGACCAGATCGGCAATGACATCATCACGACAGACGGAACCACCCTTCTCGGTGCCGATGACAAGGCCGGGCTGGCGGAAATCATTACCGCTGCACAGTTCCTCGTCGACAACCCGGATATCCGCCACGGCACGATCAAACTGCTGCTCACCGTGGACGAGGAAATCGGGCGCGGCGTCGACAAGGTGGACGTGGCCAAGCTCGGCGCACAGTTCGCCTATACCGTCGACGGCGAAACCGCAGGCCATATCGAGGACGAGAGTTTCTCGGCCGACGGGGTCGACATCACCATTTCGGGCGTCGCAATTCATCCGGGCTTCGCCAAGGACAAGATGGAAAACGCCATCAAGATCGCCGGCGCCATCATCGACCGGCTGCCGCGGGACATCGCGCCCGAGACAACGGAAGGCAAAGAGGGTTTCATCCATCCGACAGGTGTCACCGGTTCGATGGAAAAGGCGGCGCTCAGCTTCATCATCCGCGATTTTACCGATGACGGTCTTGCCGCCAAGGAAACTATGCTCGAAGCGCTGGTGAAGGAAGTCATGGCCGGTTATCCCGGTTCGTCCTACACGTTCACCGTCAGGCAGCAATACCGCAACATGAAGTCCGTCCTCGACCGCCACCCGGAGATCGTCGACAACGCGGTTGAAGCGGTCCGCCGGGCCGGCATGGTGCCGGTGCGCGGCAGCATCCGTGGCGGCACCGACGGTTCGCGGCTGTCCTTCATGGGCTTGCCCTGCGCCAATATTTTTGCCGGCGGCCACGCCTTCCACTCACCGCTCGAATGGGTCAGCCGCCAGGACATGGAAAGAGCCGTCAAGACGCTGGTCGAGCTTGCAAAAATCTGGGAAGAACGGGCCTAGCGCCAAATTTGCTCTAGAGTGCCCGGGCGTTGCGGGCACCATATCTGCAGGCCAGGCGATCGATAGTGATGACCAGTGTTCCCAGCCCCAGAAAACCAGCAGTCATCCAGGCCATGTTCACCGCCGTTTCATCGAGACCGATCTCCGGGACATCGATAAACGGATAGGGATAGAACCCGGAGACATAGCCGTGGATCAGGGTGTAAACCGCATAAGCCGCCGGGAAAGATAGCCACCACAAGGCATGGCGCCACAAGAGCGCGCCACGCCTGACCCAGAACAGCCAGTCAATGAAGTAAAGCACCGGCACGGCGTAATGGAGAATCTGGTCACCGCGCGCCTGCCATCCCGTTGGCCGCCACGCGGTCTGCAGGACAAGGGCATAAATGACGCTGGTCATGACCACGTATGACAACAGCGCCGACCTGACTGGAGGACATTGCGCCCATTGCCCCGGCCGGGACCGTGGTACCGCCAGGGAAAACACCAGGCCGAGAAAAACAAGCGCATTGGTCTGGATGGTGAAATAACTGAAAAAGTTGGCCGTCAACCGGAGCCGGCTGACATGGGCGGCGGGTATGATGGCAAAATACGCGATGCCAATACCCGCCAGCACGACCATTGCGAGCATGGAGCGGTAGATTCGAACGGCCGTGATATTCGATGTTTGAATGATTTGTGGTGATTTCACCGCCCCAGTTTCCTCCTATGGCCGGAGAATGCTCTAGCCATATCCGTCCGGAAACTGAAGCGGTTTTTGCCTAAATCGTCACTGCGCCGATCCTTTCAGCTATTCCGCCAGATCGACACCGTCGAAGCGATGCGAGCCCAGCGGATCCAGCACATATCCGGACACTTTTTTCGACATCGGCATGACGACGGTCGAATGATCAAGGGCCGCGATTGGAGCCTCTTTCTTGATGATGAGCTGCGCTTCCTCATAAAGCTTGGTGCGCTCGGCCTGATCGGAAACCTGGCGCGCCTTTTGCAGAAGCGTATCGAGCGGCTGGAAACACCAGTTGGAGTAATTGCTGGCACCGACGCTTGTACAGCTGAAGAAGAAACTCAAGAGGTTATCCGGATCGCCATTGTCGCTGGTACCGCCGAGGATGACGGCTCCGTCCCGGTTCTTGTCGCGCGCCTTCTTGAGATATTCGCCCCATTCATAGGAAACGATCTCGACCGAGACGCCAACCTTGGCGAAATCGGCCTGGATCAATTCGGCGGCCCGGCGGGCATTGGGCATGTAGGGACGGCTGACCGGCATTGCCCAGATCTTCATCGCCAGATTGCTGACGCCCGCAGCCTGAAGCATTGATTTCGCCTTTTCCGGATCGTAGGGATCGTCCTTGACGGCATCGTTGTAGCCCCAGACTGCCGGCGGCAACGGGTTCTTCGCGACCTGCCCCATACCCTGAAACACGGCTTCCACGATGGCCTGTTTGTTGATCGCCATGTTCAACGCCTTGCGCACCTCCGGCTTGTCGAAGGGCGGAACAAGCGTGTTGTAGGCGAGATAGGCGACATTCAGGCCGGGTTGTTCCAGCACCTTCAATTCGCTGTCGGCTTTCAGCACGGCGACATCGGCGGGCGACGGATAGGAGGCAACCTGGCACTCCCCTGCCCGCAGCTTCTGCATCCGCGTCGTCTGGTCGAGGGTAATGGAGAAAATCAGGTCATCGATCTTCTGCTTGCCGCCCCAGTAATCCGGATTGGCGGTGAAACGGACCACGGAATCCTGCTGGTAATTGACGAACTGATACGGTCCGGTCCCCACCGGCAGTTCGTTGAGCTGCGTCATCTTTCCATCCGCCTGCAGATGATCAGCATATTCCTTGGAAAGGATCGATGCGAAGTCCATAGCAAGGTTGGCAAGCACCGAAGCGCTCGGGGCCGCCAGAACGATCTTGACCGTCTTGTCGTCCACCTTGCTGATTTCCTTGACAAGGTCGGGAAGGCCCATCGCCGTTGTCATTTCCCAGGTAACGCCCGTGATATAGCTGTGCCAGGGACTGGTCTTGTCGAGCTGGCGCTGCAGCGAGAAAATAACATCGTCAGCGTTGAGATCGCGGCTGGGCGTAAAATACTCGGTGGTGTGGAATTTTACGTTGTTTCGAAGCTTGAACGTATAGGTGAGCTTGTCATCGGAAATCGTCCAGCTCTCGGCGAGACCGGGAATGACCGTCGTTGTTCCGTTCTGAAACTCCACAAGACGATTGTACACCGGCTTCGAGGAAGCATCCCATGTGCTGTTGGCGGAATAAAGCGCCGGGTCAAACCCTTCGGGCGAAGCCTCTGAACAGTAAACCAGTGTCTTGGCGCTGGCCGGTGATGCCAGGACCGGGAAAAGCGCGAGGGATAAAGCGGTGCAGGCAAGAGCTGCGGATTGCCGGGCAATACCGAAATTCATCAGATGTTCTCCTCTTTTGTTTTTATCGGCGGGGCACAGGACAACGCCGCGCCAGTCTTCCTTGCAAACCAAACCGGATTACGATGCGGCCCAGACCGCCTGCGGCTTGGACCAGAGTTGTTCCGACCGGATCAGCGACACAAGCTCGTCCGCCTGAATCTGGAGGAAGCACTCGCCCTTTTCTGCTGATGCCGATCGCGGGTCTCCCATGGTGCCGGTGACCGGGGCTCGTTCCGGGAAGGCGTAGAAGCGGGAAATCCCGGATGGAACCGATATGGCGCCGTCATGCTTTTCCGCAGCTTCGGAGAACTTCTCCGTCTTCACCATATCCCCGGCGATGGCCAGCATCAGCGAGGATTCCCCTTCACAGGCATGGGTCGGGCCGGCATCCACCTCGAACACCGCGGCCAGCTTTTCCGGCGCGAGCATCCATGGTGTCGTGGCGACGATGGGCATGGCGTATTCCACCGCCAGCTCACGTACGGAAACGGCCAGCGGATCGATGTTGCCGCCATGGCCGTTGACGATGAGCAGCCTCTGGAAGCCGAGAACCTTGAGCGAGCGGACGATGCTCGTCAGCACGGCGCGATAGGCCGCATAGTCGAGGCTGATCGTGCCGCCGAAGGGAAAGTGATGTTCGCTCATGCCAAGCCAGAGGCCGGGCAGAACCGTTACCGGAATCTCGCCTGCAATCTGCTTTGCCGCCTGCAGCGACACCGCAACGGCACTGGCGGTATCGGTGATAACCGGAAGATGGGGACCATGCTGCTCAAGCGAGCCAACCGGCAGGATCACCAGCGCATCTGGACGCCCTGCCCGCTCCTTCAGTTCCGGGGCCGTCAAGCGGGCCCATTCTACTTCCCTTGTCATTGTTCCAATACTCCCGAAAATGCTCTGTCATCGCGGGTGACAGGCTGTGCGTGGCTAGAAGGTCAACTGCGAATTGAAGCCGAGAACGAACATGATGAACTTCGACACATCGACCATATCGTCTCCCTGATAGCGGATCGTATAGCCGTCGGTTCGCTCGACGAACTTCAGATAGGACAGGAATTCGGCGGGAAGCCGGTTACGGAAGGTAATCTCCAGAACGGGTTTCTCAATCACCAGCGGCTGCGTCGAACCAATCCGCGACAGGGCCGTCTTCACGCCCGCCCGCAGTTTTTCATGGGCTGCATTGGGGGTGAGCGAGCGCGCCGAACGGGTGCCATAGGCCCACTTGACGGGAACGGTCACGATGTCCCCGAGATGTTCGCTGATCTCCTGCATCGCCACATCGTCTCCGGACGCCAGGATGACCGGAACGCCGAAATCACCGGCGGTCGCGGCATTGATACCGGCCTCGGGGACAACCTTGCCGTTGATGCGGATTTCGTGAAATGCCGTTCCGCCGATGGTATGTGAGAGCACCCCGCCCATATGGCTGGCCCCTGCATGGTAACCGATCAGCATGGCTCCGGCGAATGTTCCGACCTCGATCCCCTGCATCATCATCAGCGGCCGCGGCCAGCTGCGGACGATCTGAACATAATCGGGCAAGCGCTCGATCTTGATGCTCTGGCCATTGCCGTGCGAGTCGCTCAGCACGATTTCCTCGACGCCGTTTTCGTGTGCCTCCTCGCAGGCGGCGACAACCGTGTCCGTCATCCAATCGCGGGCACGTTCATACTCGAATCCCTCAGGCGTCAGATGATCGCGGCTGACCACACCAACGATCCCCTCAATATCGGCAGAAATGTAAAGGCGCATGTTTTCCTCCCAGCTCCAGACCATATGGCTTAATACGAGATTGACTTTCCGACAAGAAACATAATTTATCTATAGGAAAATTAATTTTCAAAAGTTTCGGAGGATCACCGTGAAGCTGTTCATTGCAGGCCTGGATACGGAGACAAATACCTTTTCTCCCATACCAACGGGCTACGAGGCATTCCGTGAAAATCTCATTGCCCACGGTGATGCCACGTCCAGGCCATTGAACTGCTGCTCGTCGCAGATGCATGTCTGGTCGAATGCTGCGGCCGCACGCGGTTGGAGTGTGGTTGAAAGCCTCTGCGCGGTGGCCGAGCCGGGCGGCACCACCACCCGGACGACCTATGAAGCGTTTCGTGCGGAAATTCTTGCCGACCTTCGAGCGGCGATGCCCGTTGATGGCGTGCTGCTGGCACTGCACGGCGCCTGCGTTGCCGATGGCTATGACGATGTCGAAGGTGATCTTCTGTCCCACGTCCGCAAGATCGTGGGCCCGGATATACCGGTCGGTGCGGAATTGGACCTGCACTGCCACCTGACAAAGACCATGATCGACAGCGCCACCATGCTGGTCGCCTACAAGGAATATCCGCATACGGACATAGAAGAGCGCGCGGAACATCTTTTCCAGCTGCTGGTCAAGGTGCTCGAGGAGGGCTGCCGTCCGGTGATGGCCGATTTCGACTGTCGCATGATCGGCATGTTCCGCGTGCATCAGCAGCCGCTGCGCGGGCTGGTTGACCGGATGAAAGCGCTCGAGGGACAGGACGGCATCTTGTCTGTCTCCTTCTGCCACGGTTTCCCGTGGGGCGATGTCGCGGATGTCGGCGCAAAGATGCTGGTGGTGGCGGATCGCGACATCGGCAAGGCGCAGGCGCTGGCGACGGCGTTTGGCCAGGAAATATTCGCGCTGCGAAAGGAACTCAAACCGGAGCACAGCAGCATTGACGAAGCGCTCGACCAGGCACTGGAAGTGTCGCACGGCACGGTTGTGCTTGCCGACGTATCGGACAATGCGGGCGGCGGTGCCCCCGGAGATTCGACATTCGTGCTCAGGCGCGTCATCGAACGGGGCATCAAGGATGTTGCCAGCTGCCTCTATTGGGATCCCATCGCCGTCCGGCTTTGCCACGAAGCCGGGGAAGGCGCGGTGCTTCCCCTGCGGATCGGTGGCAAGATCGGCGAGGCATCGGGCCAGCCGCTTGACCTGACGGTGACCGTACGGCGTCTTGCCTCCGGCATCACCCAGCGTTTCGGCATTGTTCCGCTGTCCATCGGCGATGCCGCCTGGGTCAGTTGCGATGGTGTCGACATCATCCTCAACAGCCTGCGCACCCAGACGTTTCATCCGGAATGCATGACAGCGCTCGGGCTTGACCCCTCCACCCGGAAAATCGTCATCGTCAAATCAAGCAATCACTTCCGCGCCGGATTTGAGCCGATCGCCAGCAAAATTCTTTACATCGCCGCACCGGGCGCATTGCAGCCGCACTTTGAAGACCTGCCCTATACAAAACTGAAGAACAGCTATTGGCCTAGGGTGGAAAACCCCTTTGCCACCGCCATGGCGTAGAGCGCCTGGAAACGCCGCAGATCGAAGCGAACTGCGGCGTGTCCAAGCTATGCCGGAATGTGCAGGTGGCAGCGCGCCTGATGAGGGGACGCCTTTTCCGCGCCGGCCTTGCGTACAGTCAAAAGCGCTTGCGGCAATTCGCATCCCGGCACGGCGGACCCGCACCGTTCGCGATAGTAGCACCCTGCGGGCAGACGACGGTTGTTCGGAAGCTCACCGGTAAGGCTGGCATCCACGTCAAGAAGAGAGTTTTTCAAACTGGGAACGCTGGCGAGCAAGGTCCGGGTATAGGGGTGCGCTGGATCGTCAAACACCGCCTCCGCCGTCCCCGTTTCAACGATCTGGCCAAGATACATGACGGCAACCCGGTCGCAGAAGTGACGGACCAGCGACACGTCATGCGAGATGAACAGATAGGAAAGCCCAAGCTCGCGCTGCAGCTTCAAGAGCAGATTGATGATCTGGGCCTGCACCGACACGTCCAGTGCCGATGTCGGCTCGTCGAGGATCAGAAGCTCGGGGTCCGTGCTCAGAGCCCGGGCAATGGCGATGCGCTGGCGCTGCCCCCCGGAAAACTCGTGCGGCAGGCGGTCGAGCTGGTCGCTTCTCAACCCGACGGAAATGGCAAGTTCTTCCGCCCGCGCCCGCAAGGCAGCCGTCGGCATGCCTCCCCTGATATGCAGCGGTTCCGTGATCAGGCGCCAGACCGGCAACCGCGGATCAAGCGACGATTGCGGGTCCTGAAAGACGATCTGCATCTTCTGCCGGAGATCGCGCTTGAGCGTGCCGTTTGCACCGGCAAAATCATGCCCGTCCACCAGCACTCTGCCGCTCGTCAGCCCGACAAGGCCGATCACCGCCTGAACGAGCGTGCTCTTGCCGCAGCCGGATTCCCCGACGATGCCGAGGCTTTCGCCCGGCAGCACGCAGAGATCGACATTGTTGACGGCATGGACCTGCGAGGTCACCCGCCCGTACCAGTTTGTTGCTCCGGGAAACCGGACGGTGAGATTTTCAACGCTGAGGAGAGGTGCTGCTTTCACGACGGAACCTCGCTCGACGGCAGGGATGGATGGCCGGCCCGTTGCCAGCAGGAGACGGCCTGCCCGCCCGGCAGGGCGGTTTCATGCGGTTTCTCCATACATCTCGTATCAGCCTCCAGGCATCGCGGCCGGTAAAAACATCCGGGCGGCGGATCGAGGAGGTTGGGCACCGTGCCGGGAATGGACTCCAGCGGCTCCTTTGGCCGGACACGTTCGGGCAGGCAGCGCAGAAGCGCCCGGGTATAGGGATGCTGCGGCCGGTCGAGGACCACGCGGGTCGGCCCTGACTCCACGATGCGCCCGGCATACATGATGTAAAGCCGGTCGCAGATTTGCGATACCACGGCGATATTGTGGGATATGAACACCACCGATGTTCCGGTTCGCCTTGCCCGCCCCTGAATAAGCCGCAGGATCGCCGCCTGGACCGTAACGTCCAGAGCCGTTGTCGGCTCGTCGGCGATGATCAGGCCCGGATTGCAGGAGAACGCCATGGCGATGAGCACCCGCTGGCGCATGCCGCCCGACAGTTCAAAGGGATAGGCCTGCATGATGCGGGCGGGCTCGGGGATGAGCATATCGGCCAGAATGTTGACCGCCACCGCTTCGGCCGCTTTTCTGCCAAGCGCTTCGTGACGCCGAACGACGCTCACCAGCTGCTGGCCGATCCGGATCGTCGGGTTGAGCGCATTCATGGGTTCCTGGAAAATGGTCGAAACCAGTTTGCCGCGAACCTGCTGAAGCTCCTCTTCGTCCATCGCCATCGGATCGCGCCCGAAGAGACGAATGCTCCCTTGCGTGATCTTATACCGGCCTTCCGGCAACAGGCGTGTTGCCGCCATTGTGCTGACGGACTTGCCGCAGCCTGACTCGCCGACCAGGCCAACGATTTCAGCATTTCCCACCTTGATCGTCACGCCATCCAGCGCCTTGATGGCGCCGGCATAGGTCGGAAATTCGAGCGAAAGGTTTTCGATGCTCAACGCGTGCGGACGCTGTACGCTGTGTGCCGTCATTATCTCGTCCCCAATCGCGGATCCAGCATGTCGCGGATGCCGTCACCCAGAAGATTGCAGCCCATGGCCGTCACAAGAATTGCCAGCCCCGGAAACGTGCCGTACCACCACTGATCCAAGATGAAACTCCTGCCGCTGCTGACGAGCGCGCCCCATTCTGCCGTTGGCGGCTGTGCGCCAAGGCCAATGAAACTGAGCGCCGCGGCGATGAGGACAATACCGCCGAGATCGAGCGTTGCCTGCACGATCAGCGGCGAAAGTGCATTCGGCAGCATATGCCAGCGCAGGATGTAGAGATTGGAGGCTCCGAACGTTCGGGATGCCTTGACGAAAACCCGCTCGCGCAGCGAGAGCGTCTGGCCGCGCGCCAGCCTGACATAGGCTGGTATGCGCACGATCGCCACCGCCAGCATCGAATTGAAAAGGCTTGGGCCGAGGGCGGCCGCCAATGCCATGGCAAGCACCAGTGCGGGCAAGGCCAGGACGACGTCCATGATGCGCATCATGGCGCTGTCGAAAATTCCGCCGGCAATTCCCGACAGGCAACCCAGAAACACGCCGATGCTCATGGAAATGAGCACGATCATGAAGGCAGCACCGCAGGACGCGCGCGAGCCGTAGACAACCCGCGAAAACAGGTCCCTGCCGACTTCATCCGTGCCGAACCAATGGGCTGCGCTCGGCGGCATCAGCCGCGCCGACAGCATGACCTTGTTGGGGTCATACGGCGCGATGAAGGGAGCGCCGACGATCATGATGACGAGCAGCGTAATGATCAGCAATCCGACCAGTGTCAGCGGGCTGCGCCGCGTCAGATACCAGAGAAAATGCAGTCGCGAGCGCTTCGACACGCGGCCTGCAGCGGTTTGATCTTCGGGATTGACAGCAACCATTATCCCACCTCCCGGATTTGCGGATCAGCAAGCATGTAAGCCAGGTCGATCACCAGATTGATGAGGACGTAGCCGATGGAGGCAACCACGGTGAATCCCATGATGGCCGGGAAATCCAGGGTCTGGATCGACGTCACCACGTAGGTGCCCATGCCCGGCCAGGCGAAGATGGTTTCGGTGAGCACGGCCCCGTAGAGCAGATCGCCCAAGGCAAGACCGAGCAGCGTGATCGAGGGTATCAACGCATTGCGCAAGGCATGGTTGAAAATGACGACCCTGCGCCGCAGGCCGCTTGCCCGGGCGGTGCGGATATAGTCTTCCTGCAGCACGTCCAGCATCGACGCGCGGATCTGCCGCGTAATGACACCGAGATTGGCGAAGGCCAGCACGAAGGTCGGCAGAATGAGATGCCGCACGGCACTGAGAAACGCATCAAACCGGCCCTCAAGCAAGGTATCGATCAGGAAGAAGCCGGTGACACGCTGCGGTACGGCAAAGGCCATGGCGAGCCTGCCGCTTCCCGGCAGAATCTGCAATTTGGCATAGAACAGGAGGATAACCACCATGCCGAACCAGAAGACCGGCATCGAAATACCGCACACCGAGATTGTGCGGGCAATCTGGTCGATCGGGCCATCCTTGTAGATCGCCGAGAAAACCCCGAGCGGCACGCCGATCAGGACCGCCAGCACAAGCGAGAGAATGCCAAGCTCCAGTGTAGC
This sequence comes from uncultured Phyllobacterium sp., assembly GCF_902479695.1. Taxonomy (NCBI): domain Bacteria; kingdom Pseudomonadati; phylum Pseudomonadota; class Alphaproteobacteria; order Hyphomicrobiales; family Phyllobacteriaceae; genus Phyllobacterium; species uncultured Phyllobacterium sp. Next base: position 26,016 of record NZ_CABSQF010000039.1, read on the forward strand.
CGGCAGAAAGGTCGCGATGTCGGCGGCCACCGGCCGCCGCGTTCGCAGCGACGTTCCAAGATCGCCGTGCAGCAGGCTGCGCACATAGATGACGAACTGATCGGTGACCGGCCGGTCGAGCCCCAGATCGCGCCGCACATTTTCCAGCGTTTCCGCACTCGCCCGGTCTCCGGCGATCAGGCGTGCGGGATCGCCGGGTATCAGATGCGAAATGGCGAAGGTAATGATGGCAACGCCGAAGACGACGAAGAACAACAGGATGAGGCGCGGAACGATAATTCGAGTGATTGTCATGAACATCAATCCTCATTTCGTGCAGGTTATGCTGAGTCACATCATGGACATGCGCGCATCCCTTCCGTCCTGTTCGGACGGAACCCGAGAATCCTCCTGTCCCTCGCGTTGCGTGAACGCCAAGGACAGGAGTTTCAACTGACAAAATGTCAGGCCGGGTGGTCACGCCAGCGCCCGGCTATTCCTTCTTGGACATTGTCGCGAAGTTGTAGACCTGGATCAGCATCGGGTTATAGACATAACCCTGGACTACGGCCCTCCGCGCGAAAATATCATTCTTCTGAATGAGATAGAGATAAGGCGCATCCTGCGTAGAAAGCGTCTGGGCTTCCAGATAGAGCTTTTCGCGCTTGGCCTGATCAACCGTGCTGGCCGCCTCCTGCACGAGGCTTGTTACCTTGGCATTATCATAGAATGCGCGATTGCCCGGCCCGCCCATTTTCGCCGGGTCGAACCAATAGTTCATGAACATGTAGGGATCGGCAAAATCCGGTGTCCAGGCACCCGGGGCAAGATCGTAATTGCCCTTGGCCGCCATTTCGCGCTTTGTCGTATCAGCCACCGCCTGCAGATCCAGCTTGATGCCGATTTCGGCAAGACTGGCCTGCAGGGCAAGGCCGACCGGTTCCCACGAAGTATCGGCCTGGGAGAACGTATAGGTCAGATGAACATTGGACTGGCCCGCTTCCTTCATCAGCGCCTGGGCTTTTTCAATGTTGTAGCTGTACTGGAAACCTGCGGGATCATGACCCCACATTCCATCGGGCACGGCTCCGCGCATTTGCACGGCCTGCCCCTGCATGATGCCATCCACGATGCCCTTATAGTCAACGGCATAGGAAATCGCCTGGCGGACGCGGACGTCATCCAGCGGTGGACGCTTGTTGTTGAGGTAGACGTAGCTGACATAGAGGCTCGGATTGCTCTCGACAACAATCGAGGGATCCTTCTTCAGGGCTTCCGCCTGATCGACGGGCACCTGCTCGATGATATCCGCGTCACCATTGACGAGTTGAAGGCGGCGGGCGGAAACTTCTCCCATGACCCGGATGACGACCTGCTTCAGGGCAGGTGCCGGCCCGGAAAAATGCGGATTGCGGTCAAGCACGATGCTCTGATTGCGCTCCCAGCTTGAAATCCTGTAAGCGCCGCTCCCCGCAGAGTGCTCGACGAGCCAGGCCTTGGCCATGTCGCCGTTGACTTCGTGCTCCATCACCTTCGGATTGACAATCGCCGCACCCGAAACCGCAAGGGTCGACAGGAACGGAGCGAAAGGCGACGACAACACGAATTTCACCGTCATCGGATCGACGACCTGCACTTCCTTCAGCACGGGAAATGAATCGGACGGTCCGGCCTTGAGCTTCATCAGGCGATCGAAACTGAATTTGACCGCCGCCGCATCAACGGCTGTGCCATCATCGAATTTATGACCGGCGGCGAGCTTGATCGTCCACACCAGATTGGCGTCATCGACGGACCAGCTCTCGGCAAGTTCGGGAACAACCTCGGTGGTCGCTCCTTTATACGCAACCAGATGTTCGTAGGCTGCGTAGATCAGCGTATAGCCGCTGTTGCTGATTTCCACGCCCGGGTCCGCAGTCGGCGGATCCTCGGCGCGCGCAAGAACCAGGACGTCGGCGGCGGCCATGGCGCTGCTGCTGACCGACGTGGCAAGCAACAGGGCAAGCCCAATTTTTTTCCAATGTGAGAAAACCATTTTAGACCCTCTGAGGTTCGGCGGACTCGAACGGCGCCTTGTTTCCGGCAATTTATCCGCACAATCAGAATAGGTAATGATTTTCCTAAGCGCAACTTATTTTCTTATCGTACTAGTCTTGCGCTGGTTCTTGGATTTCTTTTTCAAATTTGAAACCTCGCCATCGGCGCCGATCAGTGAGTTGATCAGCTCCTTTTCAGAGGTCGAGCAAACACAGAGAATCCGCGCCGGGGTCTCGCTGACGGAGAGATAGGCGTGCCCCATGGAAGCATCGAAATAGACTGAATCGCCGGCTTTCAACGTCGCTGGCTCATAGTGTTCCGTATGCAGTTCCAACGCGCCTTCAACGACATAGGTATATTCCTGACCGTCATGGCGGACGAATTCACCAAATTCCTCCATTGTCCTGGCATGCAGAACGGCAAGGATCGGCACCATGGATTTCTTGGATATTTCCGTGCAAAGGTAGAGATAGTCATAGTTGCCTGTCTGGATCAGCCGCCCTTCCCCTTGCCGGCTTATGGCGCGGCGGCCCAAAAGATTGGGGGCGGAATCCACAGGTCTTGTGCCGAAAAGCTCAACAATATCGACGCCCAGCCCCGCTGCGAGTTGAACCAGACGATCATAGGTCAAGGACATCTGATTGTTCTCGACCTTGGAAAGCGTCGACACCGCAAGCCCGGTCATTTCGCTCACTTCCAACAAAGTCCAATGCTTGCGAACGCGAATGTCCCGAAGAAAGTCACCCAAGCCAGTTTTCTGATCGGTCATTGTAATTCTATCATCCTACAATTTATCGCGATTTACGCTACTACAGCCCGCCTACCGACGCGATAAGGAAAATTTACTTGATCATTAGGAAAATTAAGTTTCTTATGCGCTAAATTCGGGAGCGATACATGTTCGATTTCATTATCATTGGCGGTGGCATTGCCGGCGCTTCGGCAGCCTACGAACTGGCCGCCAAGTCATCCGTGCTTCTTGTCGAGCGCGAGTCCCATTGTGGATATCACACCACGGGACGATCCGCAGCGCTCTTTTCCGAAACCTACGGCAATGCCGCCATCCGCGCGCTCACCCGGGCAAGCCGCAGCATGTATGAAGTGCCGCCGGAGGGTTTTGCCCAGAATGAACTGCTCAGCCCCCGCTCCGTCCTTTATATCGCCCGGGACGATCAGCGCGATGGTATCGCGGCCATGTCCGATATCCTCGGCTCCAGCGGAAAAACCTCTCCGGTCATGACACCCGCCGATATATGCAGGCGCGTATCGATCATCCGTCCCGCCTATGTCGCCTGCGGGCTGCTGGACGAGAGCTCCCGGGATATCGACGTCCACGCCCTGCATCAGGGATATTTGAAAGGTGCGCGCGCCCGTGGCGCCAGCATCGCAACGTCGGCGGACGTGCTTGCGCTGAAACGGACCTCGACAGGCTGGGACGTTGCGACGTCGAATGGTGCGTTCCACGGCACAACGGTCATCAATGCTGCGGGCGCCTGGGCCGATGAGGTGGCGGCGGCGGCCGGGGCGGCCCGGATCGGCCTGACGCCGCTGCGCCGAACGGCGATGATTTTGGACGCGCCGGACGGGGTGGATGTCTCCTCCTGGCCGCTCGTTCTCGACGTTGACGAGGAATTCTACTTCAAACCGGAAGCGGGCAAGCTGCTGGCGTCCCCGGCCGACGAAACACCGAGCGAGCCCTGCGACGCACAAGCCGACGAGATGGATGTGGCCATCGCCGTCGACCGCATCCAGCAGGCGGCCGATCTGCCGGTCCGTTCCATATCGCGGCGATGGGCTGGCCTGCGGACCTTTGCCGCCGACAGAAGCCCGGTCGTTGGCTACGATCCCACGCTCGCCAACTTTTTCTGGCTTGCCGGCCAAGGCGGTTATGGCATACAGACCGCTCCGGCGCTGGCAAAGGTGGCGGCGGCGCTTGCCTGTCACGAGGCCGTGCCGGACACCATCCTTGAAGCCGGTTTCGACGCGGGGTCCGTTTCCCCCGCGCGAAAGGAACTCCAATCACTTCAACGGCTGCAAGCCTGATATCTCGCGGCATCAAAGGGACCGGCTGATGACTTTCAACGTGGATTCGCTGGCATCGCTGATGCTGGACGACAGCTTCAAGAGTTTTCCATTCGGAAAGCGCATGCCGCTCAGCGATGTCGGCAAACAGCATTGGAACGTGCTTGCCGGCGATGTCCCGCTTCCTGCGGCGGTGATCCGTGCCGATGCGCTGGCGCATAATTCACGCTGGATGCAGCGGTTTGTCTCCGATCGCGGCGCGCTGATCGCGCCCCATGTCAAGACGACCATGTGCCCGCAGATCATGGCCCGCCAGATTGCGGATGGAGCCTGGGGATTGACGGTTGCCACGGTTCACCAGATGCGCGTTTGCCGCCAGTTCGGTGCGCAGAGGATCATCCTCGCCAACCAGGCCGTGGGTGCAGCCGAGCTCAATGCCATTGCCGAAATGCTGAATGCGCCGGACCTCGACTTCATGATGATCGTCGACAGCGTCGAAGGCGTCACCGCCGTCGCCGAAGCCGCACGGCGCAACAGTCTTGCCCGTCCGGTCAAATTGCTTGTCGAACGCGGATACAGCGGCGGGCGCACCGGTTGCCGAACCAACGACATCGCCACCGAACTTGCACATCACATCCGCGCCACGCCGCACGTCTGCCTGGCTGGCATTGAAGCTTTCGAGGGCTTGATCAAGGCAAAATCCGGCGCGCAGGAACAGGCCGTGACCGCCTTTGTCGCCGACATCGCCACCCTTGCGCAATCGTTCCGGGAATTGGACCTGTTCGGAACAGAGGATCCCATCGTCACCGCCGGCGGCTCATCCTATTATCACATTGTCATCGAACAGCTGGCGAAGGCGGGAATGCGCGTGGTCACGCGCAGCGGTTGTTACGTGACCCACGATTCCGTCCTGTATCACAATCACCACAACCAGCTGAAATCCGTCATCGGAGAAGAGGATGGATTGAGGCGGGCGCTGGAAATCTGGGCCTATGTGCAATCCATCCCCGAACCCGGGCTTGCCCTGCTCACGGCGGGCCGCCGCGATTGCGGCACCGACGCCGGATTACCGATACCGCTGCTCATGGCAACTGCGGAGACCGGCGTTCGGGACCTTCCCGAGGGATGTCAAGTCGTCGATATCAACGACCAGCATTGTTTCATGCGCTTTGATCCCAGCTTGAAACTCGCCTATGGCGACCGTATCGGCCTGGGGATTTCGCATCCATGCACGACGTTCGACAAATGGGACATTATGTATCTTGTCGATGAGGATTATAACGTCCAGGACGTGTTCAAGACCTTTTTCTAGCGGTCATTGACCTTCCGAGATCAAGCCGCCGTGCTGGAAAAACGCATCGTGAAGCAGGCGCCCTTGAGGGGGCCATTGCCGATCTCGATGGCTCCGTTGTGAAGCTGCATGATTTCCTTGACCAGGTTCAGGCCCAGGCCCGTTCCGGAACTCTGCGGCTGCAGGCGGTTGAAAGGTTCGAAAACCTCTTCGCGCTTCTCCCGCGAAATTCCTGCGCCTTCATCCGCCACGACAATGGCTTTCGTTTGCAGCACCTTGACCAGGATGGTGCCTGACCCGCCGCCATGATCGATCGCGTTCTGAACCAGATTGGTGAGAGCCCGCTCGATCGACATCGGATCGCCATCCACGATCACTTCGTCGGCGTCGGGCTCGAACGACATTTCGTAACCCGCTGCAAAAGCCAATGGCGCCAGATCAAGCACCACGCGTCCGGCAACACCCACCAGATCGACCGGCGCGAAAGCCACGGGTGCATGATTGAGCCGCTGCAGGTCGAGGAGTTGCCCGCTCAGGATGGCCAGTCTTGATATGTCCTGCAGGAGCTGGGTCTTCTCGGCACTTGCGGGCAATGCCGCAACGCGCGTGTTGAGGATCGCAATGGGCGTTCGAAGTTCATGCGCCGCCTGGGCCAGAAAGCGTTCATGCAAGGCATACCCCTTGTCAAGCCTGCTCAAGGCATCATTGACCGCATTGACGAGCGGACCGAGCTCCTCGGGAACTTCTGCCGTCGACAAGCGCATGCCGCGTTTGTCGTAGGCGATTTGAGCGGCTTCGTCGGCAGCCCTTTTGACCCCCTTCAATGCAAACCGCACGACCAGCGGGGTTATGGCGAGGCTGGCCACGGCCATTGCCAGGAAGAGAGGGATAATGACCGCCATCATCCCGCCGGAGACGCCGGCGATCATGCGCTTGAATGACATGCGTCCCTGCGTTCCCGTGAATATCTGCACGTTGCCGGCGGCGGTATCCTGCCATTTGACGACGGCGTCTGGCCGTTTTGGACGCCCCGGTTCATCGGCCAGACGCGCATCCGCCAGATGATCGAGCATGGCGCCTGTCGGTGCGAAGGCAGGAGGAATCTTTCCCTGCGACAGTTCATTTCCCGATTTGTCGCGGATGATGAACCAGAGATCGGCGACATCCCCGCGCAATTGCACCATATCGGGCGTATCCAGCAGAACCAGTTGACCCGCTTCATTCCGGGACAGGGCATCTTTCAGGACATCGAGATTACCACCTTCATAATCCTCGATCAGATAGCCGGAACTCCACAGGCCGCCGACAATGGCGACCAGCAGCGACAGGATGATCGCGGCTTCGAAAAGCAGCAGGCGACTGACGAGCCGCCATTTCAGCGACCGCGAACTCCACAATTTCATGCGGTCTCCCGCAGGAGATAGCCAAGACCGCGGACACCGTTGATGGTAACGCCTGCACCGGCATCGGTGAGTTTGCGGCGGACCCGCGAAATATGGGTGTCGAGCGCATTCGAATCGATTTCGTCATTCATGCCGAAGACTGCTTCCATCAGCGTGGCGCGCTGCACCATGCGCCCCATGCGCCGCATCAAGGCTTCAAGCACAAGCACCTCCCGCCTTGGCATGTCGATGCGTTCGCCCTTCACCCAGGCCTCGCGGTGCCCGAAATCAAACGCGAGCTGGCCGATCTTCGCCACCTCCGGCACGAGGCTCGACGGCCGGCGCAGCAAGGCGCGGACCCGTGCCAGAAGCTCTTCATAGGCAAACGGCTTGCCAAGGTAGTCATCGGCACCACTCTGCAACCCGGCAACACGGTCGTTCAGATCGCCTCGCGCCGTCAGGACCAGAACCGGGATGTTCTGCCCGTTTGCACGCAAGCGCGGCACCAGCGACAGTCCGTCGCCATCCGGTAATTGACGGTCGAGAACGAGAACGTCGTGCACATTATCTCTCAGCATGAATTCCGCGGCAGCGATGGTGGAGACACTATCGACAATCATATTCTGACGGGTCAGGACGTTGCACAGGGCGGCAACCATCTCCTTCTCGTCCTCAACCAGCAACACCCGCATTCCAGTCCCCCATAAGCCTGTCCGCCAACAAGATGACACAAGATAGCGTGCGTACATTGAGGCTGGCTTGCATCGGAAATCGCTTTTTCCGGCGCAACGCCAAATGTGTTCACAAGCCCGGACATGACACGCTGCCTCAATGTAGAAGCTGCAACCGTTTCCCCGTCAACGACAATTCAAGCGAGGAAACAATGAAATCAATTCGACGTCACCGGTCATCGTACCGTCTGGCATGCCGCAACACCCTTTGCGCAAAAGGATCACGTCATGCCGATTGCTGATCTTCTCCCCTTTTTTCGCTCCTGGATACGCAATCCGCTGCGCACCGCCGCCATACTCCCGTCGGGAAACAGGATCTCCGCCCTGATGACCAAAGAAATCGATGCGGATATGGGTCCAGTGCTTGAGCTGGGCCCGGGGACAGGGCCGTTCACCCGTTCGCTGCTCCAAAGAGGCATACCGGAGGCAAGGCTGACGCTGGTGGAGTACAGCACGGAATTCGCCCGGTTTCTGGGAAAAAGGTTTCCGCATGCGCGTATTCTGCGCATGGATGCCGCCCGGATCGGCGATTTCAACCTGTTCGAGCCCGGCACGGTCGGTGCGGTTGTCAGCGGGTTGGGTGTTCTGACGATGCCGCCGCGACAGGTGAAGGGAATTCTCAGCGGCGCTTTCCGCTATCTTCGCCCGGATGGCGCATTTTACCAGATCACCTATGGTCCGCGCTGTCCTGTCCCGCAATACATTCTGGATCATCTGCAGCTGGAGGAAAGCTTTGTCGGCAAGACGATGCGCAATATCCCCCCGGCATCGGTTTACCGGATCAAACGCCGCGCCGCAGCCGTGGAACTGGACAGCGCCAATGGATGAGCTCGGCGCTGTTTCATGGCTTCTGGGCTACGGATTCATCGGCCTCACAGGTCTGGCTGTGGTGGAAAAATTCATTCCGCTGTTTCCGTCCTATGTCCTGCTCATGCTGCTGGGCATGACGGTCGCGGATCCGCAGAACCTGATTGCCACGATTGCAGCAACCACGTTGGGATCGACCATCGGTGCCTGCTGCTGGTTCGGTATCGGCCGGACATTGGGGGGTGAACGCGTGGCCCGCAAGGTCAGCCAGTATGGCAGGTTCGTGTTTCTGTCCCCCCAACTCTATGACCGCCTGACCAATGCCTACCGGCGCAATCATTTCTGGGTCACCGTGACGGGGCAAACCATCCCGACAGCGCGTGTTTATCTCGCGCTTCCCGCCGGGATATTGGGATTGGATTTCAAGATTTTTGGCGTCGCAACATTGCTTGGGAGCATGCTTTGGAACGCGCCTTTCCTCTGTCTGGGATATGTCCTGCGAACGTCTGATTATGACCCGTTTCAAGCCGCGTTCTGGGCAGCCGTTGGTCTTGTCGGGGTGGAGATGTCAATCCTTGCCATCGTTACAATCTGCAAACGCCGCATGTCCGGCAGCCCTTCCCGGCAGAGGCTTCCAGTGAAGCAGGAATAGCGATCCACTGGAAGCCTTCCAGGTCTGCGGGTGCGGAATGGGGCGCTAGGCGGCCTGGCTGGCGGCCTTGCGGTTTCCGCTGCGGAACATCACGGTCATGTAGACGACGATGGCGATGATGCACCCCAGGAAGATCAGGCTCGTGATGATCGTTCCGAAACCCAGGCCGCCATATTCCATGGGCTGCGAGAGAAAATCACCGAACGATGCGCCGAGCGGGCGGGTGAAGATATAGGCGAGCCAAAACGCCACCACCGCATTGAGGTGAAAAACGAAGTAGCCAACGGCAACGAGTGCAATGATTGCCCCGAATATCAGCCCGGTCGCAGCGAACCCCAAGCCGAATTTTTCCGCGACCAGATCGCCAGCCGCAGTCCCCAGAGCGAATGTAAACAGGATCGCAAGCCAATAGAACGCTTCCCGCCGCGTTGTGAAAATCGAATGGATCGAGAGCGTCTTTTCATAGGCATACCAGACCGCAAACGTGGCGATCAGCGCCAGCGTGAAGACAATCGTGGTCACCTCCAGCGGAACATGGAAATTATCGACGAGATTGTCCGTAACGAGCGTGCCGACAATGCTGATGAGAACCACGGCCGTCCAATAGACCCAGGGAACATATTGACGCTGACGGAACTGAAGGGCCAGCGCCAGGATCAGGACTGTGCTCATGATCAGGGAAGTGGCGGACAGGCCAAGACCCAGATTCACCGCCAGATAGTCGGCCGCGGTTTCTCCCATGGTTACAGCCATCAGTTTGATCAGCCAAAAATCGACTTTGACCTCGGGAACGCGGTTGAGCGCCCCATAGGTTTCTTGCCTGGTGACATCCATTGTCAAGGTTCCTTCCGGTCGGTGAAAATCGGTTTATTTGCCTAGCAATTTCAAAGCTTGAGCAAAGAATTCGTCAGCGCGCTTGTCGTCGTCCGCATTGCATCGTTCGACGCCCTTGGCTTCAAGCTGGTCCACCCGCGCCTTGTCGGCTTCGTTCAGCTTCGCCGTGGCCTTGGCAGCACGGACATCCTTCAACATGTCTTCGCAAGGCGCGGGCCCGGCGGCAAAGCTTTGCGAGGTGACAAGATTGGTCGAGAGCACAAGCAGGCACAAAGGGAGGGCATATTTCTTCATCGTGGATACTCCATTGAATGATCGGTGGGGAAAAGGGCTGGCAAACCGAACGCAACACATGCCGGTTCGCTACCCGCGATTGGGTTTGTAAGTGGCGGTGCGGCGGTTCCCTCAGGAGGGAACGGTCAGGAACGAGAGCAGCAGGGCCGCCAACAGCACGGCCCCTATAAACAGGGTGGGGTATTTCGCGAGATATCGATCCATTGGGTCTCTCCAGCATGGTTTGGTCGTTGCCGGAGAGTTTGAACGGCCATTCTTACGGGCACTTCGCCCCGCCCTTACCATTTCGTAAGCGCAGGCATGCGCCGGTTTCTTACCAAACTGTAAGGTGCCGGAAAGGTGGCCGTGACGAGAAACCTGTACGCCCCATGGTAAAGGACACGAATCCACATCAAGGCATCATGTGCATTTGGTTTATGATACAGTCGATCAACACGGACGAATTCGGGACGGAACATGCGCATACTGATCATCGAGGATGACCGGCAGACTTCGGACTACATTGCCAAAGGTTTTACCGAAGCCGGACACATCGCCGAGGTGATTTCAGATGGCAGAAGCGCGCTTTCCCATGCAGCCGGCACGGAATACGATATTCTCATTGTCGACAGGATGCTTCCGGGTCTTGATGGCCTCTCCATCGTCAAGGCGCTGCGCGTGGCTGGCGTGAAGACGCCGGTCCTGTTTCTCACATCGGTCGGCGGACTCGATGACCGGGTCGAGGGATTGGAGGCGGGCGGCGACGATTATCTGGTCAAGCCGTTCGCCTTTTCGGAACTGTCCGCCCGCGTCAACGCACTGCACCGGCGACCGCCTTTTCAAAGCGAGAGCAACACCGTCGCGGTCGCGGATCTGGAAGTTGATCTCATGCGCCGAACCGTAAAGCGCGGCGGCACCATCATCGATTTGCAACCGCGGGAATTCAGACTGCTGGAAGTCCTCATCCGCAATGAAGGCCGGGTCTTGACCCGCACAATGCTGCTCGAGCGCGTCTGGGATTTCCACTTTGACCCGAAGACCAGCGTTGTCGAGACGCATATCAGCCGTCTCAGGGCAAAGATCGACAAGCCGTTTTCGTTTCCTCTGCTGCACACCATCCGAAACACCGGCTACAGCCTGCATGCGCCGCATTGACCTTCTCAAAAGCACGCCGTTCCGGCTGGCCATCATCTTTGCCACGCTCTTCATCATGTCGTTTGTCGTGGCGGGCTTCATCACGTTTCAACTGCTCAAACGGGAACTTGCCGACCATCTGGACCAGACCATCCAGGATACCTATGCGATACTGACCGCCTCCTATGGAGAGGGCGATGCCTCCGAACTGTCCGAGACGGTCACCAGCCACGTCCTGTCGTCTTCGGGCCTCGGCCGTGTCTTCCTGTTGTCGTCGAAGAACGGGCAACGCCTGGCAGGCAACATAGAGAAGGCGGATGTGCCTTCCGGCTGGTCGACGGTTGAGGGGATGCGGCTGGGCTTGGCCAATGACGAGCCCTATCGCGTCTATTCCGGCCAGGTGGACAAGCAACCGCTGATCGTCGGAATGAGTTTCAGGGAAAACGAAGAATTTCTGCGGATTGTTTTCATCAGTTTTGCCTGGGCCAGCGTCATGGTTTTGATCCTTGCCGCGGCGGGCGGTGTTTTTCTGGCATCGCGCGTGCAGAAACGCCTGGAAACGGTTGCGTCGACCATGCGCAAGGTCGGCTCCGGCAAGCTCGACGTGCGCATTCCGCTGGTCGGGAACGGCGACGATATCGACCGCCTTTCGGAGCAGGTCAACCAGGCCCTTGACCGGGTAAGTTCGCTGGTGGAAGGCATGCGCCAGGTCAGCACCGACATCGCCCACGATCTCAAGACACCCCTCAACAGACTGTCCCTGACCATCAGCCAGGCCATCGACAGGGCGGGCCGGGGGTCGTCGATTGTCGCCGATCTCAAGCGGGCGCAGGACGAAAGCCATCGCATCAACGCGACATTTGATGCCCTCCTGCGCATCGCGCAGATCGAGGCCGGATCGCGGCGGTCACGGTTTTCCGAGATCGATCTGCGGGAATGCCTTGAAACGATCATGGAGGTTTACGCCGATGTTGCCGATGATCGAAAACAGCAGTTGCGGCTATCGCTCGAACCGAATGTTGCATTTACGATGACGGGCGACCGTGAACTGCTTATTCAGCTCTTCGCCAATCTGGTTGAGAATTCGATACGCCACAGCCCGGAGGGGGCGCAAATCTGGATCAACGCAACCCGTTCGAACGCCGCGATCAATGTCGACGTTGCCGATAATGGCCCGGGAATCCCTGTTGAAGAACGCGACAAGGTCTTCCAACGGCTTTACCGTCTCGATAAAAGCCGGACGACACCCGGCACGGGGCTGGGTTTGAGTCTGGTCAAGGCTATTCTCGACCTCCACCAGGCGAGTATTGCGTTGCAAGACAATGCTCCGGGGCTGCGGGTAAAATTGTCGTTCCCGGTTGTTCCGCCTTACAACCGCCCTGATCTGGCTGCGACTACGGCCCGCGCAAAGCAATCATTCATGTCAAACCCATCTGCGGAGAACAACAGCCAATGAAGCAGCACACGCATTCGGCTCGTCGCGGCAGTTGGCGAAAACTTCTCAAAGGCAGCGGCGCGGTGCTGCTTGTCGCGGTGCTGGGCGTCGGCGGCTATTACGGCACCATGCGGTGGCAGGGCAATTTCCACACAACAATCCCCGGCGAACTTTACAGGTCGGCCCAGCCGACACCGTCGCAGATCGCGTTCTACAAGAAGACCTATGGCATCAAGACCATCATCAATCTGCGCGGTGAAAATACCGGCACGGGCTGGTATGACAAGGAAGTGCTCGCCGCCAGGGATCTTGGGGTCAAGCATGTCGACTTCCGCATGTCGTCGCGGGAAATCCTCTCGCAGGATGACGCCGCAGCTTTGCTCGCCGTGATGAAGCAGGCCGAAAAGCCGGTGCTGATCCATTGCGAAGGCGGGGCCGACCGCACCGGGTTGGCCGCGGCCCTTTACATCGCGGCAATCTCGCACGGTGGCGAAGAACACGCGGAATCGCAGTTTTCTCCGCTGTTCGGTCATTTCTCGGTTTGGGGCAACCCTGCCTATGCGATGGACATCACGTTCGAAAAACTCGAACCTTGGCTTGGCTTCCCCGATTCGTAACCCTCTCATCTCTAGGCGCGCAAAATGGACATTCTCAATTCGGTCATCCTGGGAATTATTGAAGGCATCACGGAGTTCCTCCCGATTTCCAGCACCGGCCATCTTCTGATCGCCGAGCATTGGCTGGGGCAAAGGTCGGACCTTTTCAATATCGTCATTCAGGCCGGTGCCATACTGGCGGTGACCATCGTGTACTGGCGGCGGATATGGTCCCTCGCATTCGGGCTCCATCTGCCGGAAAACCGCGCCTATGTCGGCAAGCTGCTTCTGGCATTTCTGATAACCGCCGCTTTGGGGCTTATCGCAAAGAAGCTGGGCTTCAAACTGCCGGAGACCCTGCAGCCGGTCGCGTGGGCGCTGATCATCGGTGGCCTGTGGATGCTGGTGGCCGAATGGCTTGCGGCAAAACAGCCGGACCGGACCGAAGTGACGTGGCTGGTTGCCATTCTCGTCGGTATCGCACAGATCGTGGCCGGCATATTCCCCGGCACCTCCCGGTCGGCCGCCACCATTTTCATTGCCATGCTGGCCGGAACCAGCAACCGCGCAGCGGCAACCGAGTTTGCATTTCTCGTGGGCATCCCGACGATGTATGCAGCCAGCGCTTATGAATTGTACGGCCAGTGGAAAACCGGTGGCGGCAATGAGGACTGGGGCGCCCTGGGCATAGCGTTCGTCGTGTCGACCATCACCGCATTCGTCGCGGTCAAATGGCTGCTCAACTACATACGTTCAAACCGCTTCACGGCTTTCGCGATCTACCGCATTCTCTTCGGGCTTGTCCTGCTCGGTGTCTCAGTGCTTGCCTGATCTGCCGCCTTTGTGGAGACGATGCATAAGCCTGACATCGTCTCCGGCCAGCTCCGAACGCAACAGATTGAGAAGTTCAAGCTTTTCAATCACCGCCTTCGGCTGAAAGGTCGCAAGGCCGACGATGATCGCCTCGATGAATGCCAGCGTCGCCGTGTGCATGCTGAAGGCATCGGTCTTTCCGCGCGGGATCGTGAGCGTCATATCAACTCTTGCACCCAGCTGGCTCTCCAGCGTATCCGTCACCAGTATTTTTCTGGCGCTCACGCGGTCCGCATGATCGACAAGCACGTCGAGTTCCGAATAGACCCGCCCATAGGCCATGATGAAAAGCAAATCGCCCTTCTCCATCGGCAGGAGCTGATCCGCCAGCAGAAGACCGGTCGCCGTCACTGCCCGCGCCCGCAAGCCAAACCGCGTCAGCTGGGTCGCGAAGTAAACGGCAAGCGCACTCGTGGGGCCGATGCCGAAAATGACGATCTCGCGCGCGCCCGCCAGCTTTGTTACCAGCGCAACGTAATCATCCACCGGCACATTCTCGCTGATCGCTTCGATAGCCTGGATGTGAGCCCTTTGCGTGTCTTCAAACGCCTTCTTCAGATCTCCCCCGGTTTCCCTGATGGTCTGGGTGATCCGCTCCGCCGGGTTGTCCTGCGTCTTGAGATCATCGGCAATGGCGCGGCGCAGGGCATCAAGCCCGTCGAAACCGAGAGCCTTGGCGGTGCGAATAACGGTCGCGTCACTGGTACCAAGAGTCCTGGCAAGTTCCATCGCGGACATAACCAGCACCTGATGCCTGTTTGCGGCGAAATAGGTTGCGACCCGCCGCTCCGTCTGGCTCAGCGGAAGAGAGCCGTCATGAACCGGCAGAAAGATGGAACGTGCTCCGGACAACCTGTTCTCCATTGACATCTGTCGTATTTACTACATTATCACGTGCAATGTAGTAAATACAACCAAGCGACTCATCATCATGGACAGTATCTCGTGGAGCATAGCGGGACCAGCAATCGGCGCGGCCTTCCTGGCCTCCGTTGTCGAGGTCGTTGAGGCGTTCACCATCGTTTTGGCGGTCGGTGTCCTCAGGGGCTGGCGGCCCGCCATCGCCGGCACCCTTGCGGGCCTGGCGGTCCTTGCAATCATCGTCGCCGGTCTGGGACCGCTGCTCGATCAGGTTCCGCTGCATGGCCTGCAACTGGTCATCGGCGTTCTGCTCCTGCTGTTCGGCATGGGCTGGCTGCGCAAGGCCATCCTCCGGTCGGCAGGCATTGTTCCCCTACACGACGAGCTTGCCGCATTTCAGGCGGAAAAAGCCAATCTCGACAAGGAGGCACAGACGCATGGCACCTCGCTCGATTGGATCGCCGGTATAACGGCATTCAAGGCCATTCTCCTCGAGGGGCTTGAAGTCGTGTTCATCGTGATCGCCGTCGGCTCCGGTCGCGGCCTCGTCGGCCCGGCTGCGCTTGGGGCACTGGCCGCGTGCGTGCTCGTGTTGCTGGTGGGCGCTGTTGTCCACAAGCCCCTGTCGCGCGTTCCGGAAAACACCATGAAGTTCGGCGTCGGGGTCATGCTGTCCTCCTTCGGCGTGTTCTGGACCGGAGAAGGTCTGGGCATCGCCTGGCCGGGACAGGACCTGACATTGCTGCTTTTCGCCGCCCTCTTCCTTCTGACGGGAATCGCGATGTCCTATATCCTAAGCGCAAAGCGGCAGGAGATTTCCCGATGAATATTCTGAAGGAAGTGTTTGCGGAACTCTACAAGATGTTCCTCGGCGATGCCAAGCTGACGGCGGCCACCTGTGCCGTGGTGGCGGTGACGGCGGCCAGCATCAGATGGGTGCCTGCCGTGAATACGGCCATCATCGGATATCTGTTTCTGGCGGGATGCCTGGCGACGCTGATTATCGTCACGACCGCAGCCGCGGTCCGTTCACGCCGGCCATAACCGGACACGCCTGCGGGTGTCCGGCCACTATTTCATTCGCCTTTGCTTCAGCGCTGCCTGGGATGCAGCGTCAGTTTCATGTGGCGGTTGACATCCTTGTAAAGCAGGTAGCGGAAAGGCTGCGGGCCACCGGCATAGCAGGCCTGCGGGCAGAATGCGCGCAGCCACATGAAGTCGCCGGCTTCGACCTCGACCCAATCCTGATTGAGACGATAGACGGCCTTGCCTTCCAGCACATAGAGGCCATGTTCCATGACGTGCGTCTCGGCAAACGGGATAACGGCGCCCGGCAGCAGCGTGACAATGGTCACGTGCATGTCGTGCCGCACATCGGCCGGATCGACGAAACGCGTGGTTGCCCATCTGCCATCCGTGTCCGGCATGACCGATGGCGCAATCTCGTTTTCATTGAGCACAAGCGGCGTGGGCAGGTCGATGCCGTCGACGGCCTCGTAGGATTTGCGTATCCAGTGAAAACGCACGAACGTATCTGTTGTATTCACAACGGACCAATCGGTGGCAGGCGGGATAAACGCATATCCACCCGGCTGCATGGTGTGGGTCTTGCCGGCAAGTGTCAGCTGCAGCGCGCCCTCGACGATGAACAGCACCCCTTCCGCGTCCGGGTCCAGCTCCGGGCGCGCGCTGCCGCCGCCGGGTGCGACTTCCATGATGTATTGCGAGAAGGTTTCCGCAAAGCCGGACAATGGTCGTGCCAGAACCCAGCAACGGGTCTTGTCCCAAAACGGCAGAACACTGGTGACGATATCCTGCATCACCCCCTTCGGCAGGACGGCATAGGCCTCGGTGAATACGGCACGGCCCGTCAGCAGCTGGCTTTGCGAGGGATGTCCGCCTTGGGGTGCATAATAGGTGTTTCGGGACATGGGAGACTCCTCAGCTTGTCCAATAATGTTTGAGCGCCAGATGCGCAATTCCGTGGGCCAGTGTTACCCGCTCCTATGAACCATCTTGCAAATGAAGCAAACTCCCAATCCCTAGCAGAATCCCATTGAAATCACATGGGTTGTTCAGCGCCGCTCACGCGGCGATTCCGCCCATAGTAAATCAACCGGATGCGCAGCATTTTCAAAATGATATTGAAGATGTTTTGACGATTTCGTCTACGACATTTTGTCCAAGCGGTCGCTGGCGCCATTCACGGCTTCCTGCAACTGCCTCGCAAGCCCGCGTGTACAGGCACGGACCGGCAGCCCCTTCTGCCCATTGCCTTCAAGGGGAAACGGATCGGCATACCCGCCGGCTTCTTCCACAAGCAGCAAACCGGCGAGCACATCCCAGGCAAAAAGATGCGCCTCGACATAGCCGTCAATGCGCCCTGCGGCGACCTGAGCCAGGCCGCGCGCCGCTGAACCGAATTGAACGCACTCGCACCCCGCATCAAGCAGACGCGCCATCAAGGCCAGATATTCGCTTGACGATGTCCTTCTGGAATAGCCCGCTTCAACCGCCGCCCGCCCCATCGTCGCGGTTGTGCTCACCCGCATGCGCTCGCCATTGCAGAACGCCCCATGCCCACGGCGCGCCACAAACAATTCCTCAGCCACGGGATCAAACACCACGCCGATCCGCGTATCGCCATTGAGGCTGAAAGCAATTGAGATGGCAAAGCCGGCGATGCCACGGGCAAAATTCCCCGTGCCGTCGATGGGATCGACAACCCACACCTGCGCGCTGATGTCTCCTCCGGACTCCTCGGTCAAAATGCCGTCATCCGGAAATCGGCTTTGGATCGCATTGCGGATGAGAGCATCGATTGCGTGATCCGCTGCGGTGACCAGGTCCTGCGGCCCCTTCTCGATGATGCCGAGACCGTCAGACCTGCGGAAGTGGCGCATGGCAACCGCACCCGCCTGCTGCGCCACTGAAACCGCGAAATCGTAACGCGCGGAAAGCGCGGCATCGCTCATGGAAACATTCATGGTTTTGCTATGCCTGTCCGTGATTTCATGCGCCAGGCCGTGGCAGACGGCAGGCCGCCCAATGCTGCGGCAATACGGTCGGCATGTTCGATGAGTGATCGCGCCATCGCCGGTACGGCGGCATCCGGCAGCAGCTGTTTCAAAGTCGTCACGCTGATCGCCCCCACGGCAGCTCCATCATGTCCGAAGACACCGGCGGCGACGCAGACCACGCCTTCGTGATCTTCCTCGTCATCAATCGCATAATGCTGCTCGGTCACGAGATCGAGCGCAGCGCTCAATGCCGGTATCGAGCTGAGCGTCTTGGCGGTCCGCGCGGGGTATCCGACACGCTCCAGAATGGTCACCGCATCGTCGCGCGCCATGGCCGCAAGAAAGATTTTGCCGACTGCCGAACAATGCGGCCGTTCGCGCCGGCCAAGCGCCGCTTCGAAACGAATGGCATCGGGGGCATCGGCCCTGCCGATCACCACAGCCGCATCCTCGTCCCAGATGGCAACGCGCGAGGTGATGCCTATCGACTGCGTCAACTGGCGCAGAACCGGCATTGCAACGTCGGCGATCCCCGTTCCGCTGATGGCGAGATCCCCAAGGCGCACCAGGGCAAGGCCGAGCAG